>CATYXQ010000001.1 GCA_958414825.1 uncultured Eubacteriales bacterium
ATGAATTTCTGCGTCTTGCCAAAGACAAATTCGGCGCTGTTCCAAGTGAAGCGCAACTTGCCGAACTAAAAAAACGCACATATATCAAAAATGGTGTACAAATGATTCAAACCGGCGGGATCGGCGGGAATACCCGCTATCAAATCATCGGCTACAAAAATGAAAACGGGATCAATTCTATAACCGTACAGTATTACGCCGAATGCAATGCGTTTATCCGTTCTCACCTGGTTGAATACAGAATCACCGACGATGAAAAGTGGCTCGGTTATGAAATCCTAAGCAAATCTCCATATAAACCCTATGGACTTCGCGCGTTGTTTAACTGAAGCGCAAACGCGGCTCAATAGCGCGTATAGATATACCGCAACAGTGAAAAAAGCCAAGTTTTTTGATGATCGCAATATTTTTATTGACATTTTTCCCTTGCGATGCTACAATAAGCTGGAATAGAAAAAGGCCATGATGGAAAGAGTAACAGCCGCGAAGCATATCAGAGAGAAAAGCGCATGGTGAAAGCTTTTTATGGGGAACGACTGCGAACACCGCTCCGGAGCCGCCGGTGAAATCAATAAAGCCGTGCCGTATGTCTGCGTTAAAGACAGGATTTCAAAATCCGCAAGTGAAAATTTAAGGTGGAACCGTGCATTCTGCACCCTTAATGTCTGTCAATCAACAGCGTTAAGGGTGTTTTTTTACCAAAAATAAAAAATTTAATGAATAAAGGAGGCTTTCAAATATGAAAGTCATTTGCAACGACGGCTCGGTGCGCGAATGCGCCGACGCCGCAGAAGAACTGCATGTCATTCGGCATACGGCCGCACATATTATGGCGCAGGCAATCAAACGCCTGTACCCAAACGCAGATTTCGGATATGGTCCCGCGACTGAAAAGGGATTTTATTATGATGTAGATCTGGGAGACACAAAACTGGATGAGAGCGATCTTGCCGCAATTGAAAAAGAAATGCGCAAAATCGTGAAAGAAAATCTGCCGATCAAGTCCTTTATCCTGCCGCGCAAAGAGGCCGTTGAACTGATGGAAAGCCGCGGTGAAAAATACAAAGTCGAGCATATCGGCGACCTGCCGGACGATGCGGTGATCAGCTTCTATCAACAGGGCGAATATATCGACATGTGCGTCGGTCCGCATCTGTGTTACACCAAGGCGCTGAAAGCCTTTAAAATCACACAGCAATCAGGCGCGTACTGGAAAAACGACAAAAACAACAAAATGCTCACCCGCATCAACGGCATTGCTTTCCGCACACAGGAGGAACTGGACGGCCACCTGAAGCTGATGGAAGAAGCCGAAAGACGCGATCATCGCAGAATCGGCCGCGAAATGGGTCTTTTCATGCTCTGCGACGAGGGGCCCGGCTTTCCGTTCTTCCTGCCGCACGGCATGGCGCTGAAAAATGCCCTCATTGACTATTGGCGCGAAATTCATACCCGTGACAACTATGTAGAGGTCTCCACCCCTCTGATTATGAACCGCCAGCTTTGGGAAACCAGCGGGCACTGGGATCACTACAAGAACAACATGTACTCCACCACGATCGACGACGCAACCTACTGCATCAAGCCGATGAACTGCCCCGGCGGCGTCATGGTTTACAAAAGCGTACCGCACAGTTACCGCGATCTTCCCCTGCGGGTCGGCGAACTGGGACTTGTGCACCGGCATGAACTGCGCGGCGCGCTGCACGGCCTGTTCCGCGTCCGCTGCTTTACGCAGGACGACGCGCATATCTTTATGCGCCGCGAGCAGATCACAGACGAGATTATGGGCGTTGTACACCTAATTAACGAAGTTTATGAAAAATTCGGCTTCAAATATTATATTGAACTGTCTACGCGCCCTGAAGACAGCATGGGCAGCGACGAAGACTGGGAAGCGGCGACCAACGGTCTGCGCGGCGCGCTGGAAAAGTTAGGGCTTCCGTACACTGTCAACGAGGGAGACGGCGCGTTTTACGGACCGAAAATCGACTTTCATTTAGAGGACAGTCTCGGACGCACCTGGCAATGCGGTACCATTCAGCTTGATTTCCAGATGCCGCTGAACTTTGAACTTGAATACACGGATGAAAAGGGCGAGAAACAGCGTCCGATCATGATTCACAGGGTATGCTTCGGTTCCATCGAGCGTTTTATCGGCATTCTGACCGAGCACTTCGCCGGAAAATTCCCGGTTTGGCTGGCGCCGGTACAAACAAAAGTCCTGCTGGTTTCCGAAAAGAGCGCCGAGTATGCACAGGGAATCTATGAAGCCCTCCGCGCGGCGCACATCCGTTGCGAAATGGATAACCGCAACGAAAAAATCGGCTATATGATCCGGGAAGCGCAAATGGTAGACCGCGTTCCCTATATGATCGTCATCGGGCAAAAGGAAACGGAGGAGCATACCATTTCCATCCGCAGCCGCGATACTGCAGAAACAACGACCATGACGCTTGAAGAATTTCTGCGCAAAATTCAGCGTGAAATCAAAGAGCGCCTCTAAGAATCGAACAAATAAAAGCAGGGAGAAAATCGATCGATTTTCTCCCTGCTTTTATTGCTTTTTATTCTAAAACAGTGTGGGAAACAAAAACAAAACTTTGCGCATTTCGGCATACAATTCCGGCAAAGCCGATGCAGGAAGCGGATTTTTGCCACGGCCGCACTCAAATGTAAATGCCGGAACCTGAAGTTTTTCAATGCAAAAATCAGTCAGTCCGCCATATGCGGCAGAACCGGACGGCTCCGCCAGCTTGTAGCCGCAAAAAGAAGCTAAGCGCCGCGCAACCGCATGTGAAGACGGCAGGCCTTTTCCGCCGCTTGTATAGTAAATTTCCCGTCCCTGCGTATGCAGGGACAAAACGGCGGTGGGATGATTGAACCGAAGATAATTGCATAGCGCGCCCGTTTCCGGCTCGCTTTCAGGGCGCTCTCCCGAATAGCGAGTGTTCGCACCGCCCGTAATCCCCAGCGATTTTTCAATCTCCTTATACGCCGAAAAACCGCTGTCATAATTATGATTGAGATCCACGCCGCGCGCATTGGCCTGCCAACCCGTAAAATCTTCCGACCCGTTCATTCCGACCAGACGGGTATATATCAAATTGTCTTTCGACACCCCGTTAACGGCAATATCCACACCGTCTACGTTCAATACAGGGATAAAATACAAGCTTCGGCTGCGAAGGATATAATCCAGATTGACCCCCATCAGCGTTGCATGACGCGACGCGAGTTCGGCAAACTCCCCGATAAAGCGCAGAAGAAGCGCACCGGTGATTCCCTCCGCGCCGTGATGCGCGCCGATATAGTAAAACTCTTTTGATCCCTCTCCCATGCGAAACATGGGAATTCCGCGTCCCATAACACTTTCGGTCAAATAGGAAAACTGAAAGAATTCATAGCTCTGCGATAAAAGCCACGCGCACTCCATCAGCGCCGAATAATCGAATTTGTTGCTGAGCGCCGCCCGAAAGGCCGCGCGTTCACTGCTCGTCATGTTCTTCCCTCCCGCATATGCGCACTCAGAAAACTATATTCACATAACGCGAGGGATATGTCTGCTTGAAATGCAGAAAACTCATAGAGTTCGATTTTCAAAAATACTGCCTGCCACAAAAAGAGCAGCGCCTGTCCGCTGCAAGCAAAGACTGCTCGCTTTCTCTATCTCTTCTTATTTTTCCCAAAAATCACCGATCACCGCGGACAGCGCGCGCGCGTCCCCGACAAACTTTGCCCGCCGGAACTGCGCAGGTAAAAGCGTATGATAGGGTTCCTCCGCATACCGCTCGTCAATAAACACGATGACGCCGCGGTCGGTCTCGGTTCGGATAACCCGCCCCGCCGCCTGCAAAACGCGGTTGAATCCGGGATAAATATACGCATATTCACGCCCGAGTTCATACAAATTGTCATAGTATTCGCGTACAAGTTCCCCCTCGTTGCTCGGCTGAAGCAGGCCGACGCCCACGATTACCGTTCCGATCAGCCGGTCGCCGACAAGGTCGATCCCCTCTGAATAAATTCCGCCGAGCACCGAAAAACCGACCAGCGTTGTCCGCACACCGGCGCGAAAAGCATCCAAAAAGTTTCGCCGCGCCGCCTCGGACATACCCTTCGCCTGAACCACCGTGCGAATATGAGGATACTTGTATTTAAACAGCGTCTGCACCTCGCTCATATATTCATACGACGGGAAATAGACCATATAATTACCGTCCCGGCGCCCTACCATGCTCATAATCGCATCGGCCACCGCCGCTGCGTTCTGCGACCGATACTGATACTTGACGCTCAGCTTATCCATAATGCAAACGCAGAGATTGGCCGGATCATAAGGGCAGTCCAGCTTTAGACAGGTTCCCTCCTTAGCGCCGCAAAGCGCCGCATAGTAATCCAGCGGCGTCAGCGTTGCGGAAAACAGCACGCTTGCCCTGCCGAGCGCCATTTTTTTCGCAAGCTGCGCCGACGGATCCAGGCAGACAATCTTTGAAACAACCTCATTCCCGCTGACTTGAACCGTATGCACAAAACGGTCGTCAAAGAGTTCGAGCGAACCGATATATTTTTTTACACGGGCGCGCAGTTCATTTAGACTTTCCGGCAAACTGCCGTACGAGGGCGAATGAATATACTTATCCGTTTCTTTTTCCAGCGCAACTAAGAGATCATACAGCTTTTTATCGAACGCCCGCAGGGCGCAAAAACCGCGCGGAACACCGATTTCATCCGTTTCGGTTTCGTCCTGACAGAGTTCCCGCATACTGTTTATGTAAAACTCTACATCTGCCAGCGCACGACAGACCGGACTGCGCTCCGCCGTCCGCGCTTCGCTCAAAAAAGACCGAAGCTCACCAAGACGAAGCTCCGCGCCATAGCACGCTTTCGCGCGGTCAAGCAAATTGTGCGCCTCGTCAAACAAAAAGAGATACCGTTTGCCCGCCGGCGCATCCGACGAAAAATAGCGGCGCAGGCTGGCCGTCTCGTCTATCAAATAATTATAATCACAGATCACAAGATCGCACCAATCGGCAAGATCCAGAGAAAGCTCATACGGACAGACGCTGTGCCGGCTGGCGAAATCCTCGACTGCCGCGCTGTCGATAACGCGGTGCGCCGTTACGATACCGGCAATCGCTTCGGGCATACGCTTATAATGACCGTTCGCCCGCGGACAAACGCCGGGCGTACATTTAAACGGATCGCGCAATTTGACCGGACAGCTTCGCTCCTTTGCCGTAATATGCACCGCGCGGATCCCGGTCTGCTCTGAAAGTTTTTTTGCCGCTTCAAGCGCGGCAAGCGCCGTTGTATTTTTTGCGGTAAAGTAAAAAATCTTATCGACAAATCCGCTGCCGAACGCTTTGATAGCCGGATAGAGCGCCGCCATCGTCTTGCCGGTGCCGGTCGGAGCCTCAATCAACGCTTTTCCACCCAATTTGACCGCACGCAAAACTTCAACCATAAAGTCACGCTGCTGCGGACGAATTTCACGAAACGGAAACTGCGCGCCCTTTGATCCCGGCAGACGCACACGCACACGCTCGGCCTCAAGCGCGGCAAACGGCCGGTGCAGATCGAGCAGACGATAGAGCGCCTCGGTCATTTCCCGGCGGGTATATGTTTTTTCAATCGTGCGTATATCCTGCTTTGAGTGATACAAAGTCACGCAAAACGCAATTCTGCCGAGCATCTCAATTTCCGCAACCATCGCCGCCGATACAACAGCCTGTCCCACAAGTTCCGCCGCCTGATCCTCGCCTACCATATCCGTAGCTTCACCGACACACCGATTGACATAAACAACCGTGCGATCCGGCAGGCGCAGAATGCCGTCGCATACGTCCGAAATCTCGTAAAACAGACCGCCTCGGCTGAACGTCCGAGAAAGCAAAATGTCCGGCTGATAGCAAAGTCCATGCTGATGCTCCAGCATTTCGCGGATTTTCCCGCCGTCCTCACGGATACGAGCCCCGCGTGCGTCAATACTTGCATGGTTTACGACCGTATGACACAATTCCTTTACGCCAATCTGTATTTTTTTTGCAGCCTCATCAAAAATCATACGCCGTCCTCCAATGTTTTTCATATCTGATTATACTATATATCTGCGAAAAACACAAATTATTTCTGCTCTTTTGTTGCAAATTCTGCAATTTATGTTATACTATTGAGTATCCGGTATGTCCGCCGTCAGGAAACAGAACAATTTTTATTTTTCCGATTGCCATACTACCGAAAACTACCAGCAAAAAGGAGCGCAGAATGGAAGAATACAACTTCAGCCTGCTTTATCCTACGCGGGCTTTGCGCCAGCAGCACGCAATACAAAGCAACCGTCCCGCCATCTCAGAGGAGACCGCAGACAGTCTCGGACTAGGCGGTATGCTCAAACTCAAAAACAGTTCGCTTTGCGACTATTTCACGGCCGACAACGACGTGATTGAATACAGAACGCAAAATTTTGCGGATATGCTCCGCTGCCCGGAAATTTCCGAGACCTTTGTCAAAGTACTGCCCGTACTTTCGGACATCAACGAACTGCGCCGCATGAGCGCGGCTGCCGACCGCACAACAGACGAATATTTGCTTTCTCTTTCTGAGGTGGAACTCTACATATCCGCCATAGAAATCCTGCACGCGGGACTCACGGCAGTCCGCGATAAATTGAAAAGCCCCGCTTTTTTGTCTCTCTGCGATTATATAGAAAAAATATCCACAAGCGATTACTATAAGGAACTAAACGAAAAACTCAGTGAACTGACCAATCGCGTCCGCGATATTAAAAGCATCACCATCGGCGTCAATCTCGATTCGACACTGCGCGCCGACCGGTGCGGCGTACTCTCCATCAACCCAAAGCCCTTTAAATCGGGCGACACCATCGACAAAATCCTGCGCATGAGCTTCGCAAAAGATGAATACACGCTGATCGCACCGCTGACGCCCTTTGCCAGAGGACAAAACGACAATCAGAAAACGGCCATGAGCATCGCGATTAACTCAGCTATAAACGACGTATTCAAAAGCTCTGTGCGCTCGTGGAAAAAGCTTGTGCAGTCCTATGTTCTGGACAATGCAAATTTTCTGCTTGAGGTTATGCCCGAAATCGAATTTATGATCTGCGCCACCCGCCTGATGGAAGCGCTGCAAAGCCGTGGGCTTCCGCTCTGCACGCCGAAGCTGCGTCCCGCATCGGAAAAGGCCTTTTCGGCAGACGGCATCTACAATCCCGCAGTGGCGCTGGCAATTGAGGAACCGAGCGTGGAAAATGACTTTGCGTTCGACGAAAACGGCCGCATTTTTATTCTCACCGGCCCAAACCGCGGCGGAAAGAGCGTCATCACCTGCGCGGTTGGACTTGCGGCGGCATTCTGTCAGCTTGGTATGCTTGTACCGGCGCGCCGGTTTGTGTTCAGTCCTGCGGACGGGATCTATACGCATTTCCCGACCGAGAGCGGCGACACGGTGGACAAGGGCAGACTCGGCGAGGAATGCGCGCGTCTGAACAGCATTTTTGAGAACTGTACCGATCAATCCATTATCCTGCTTGACGAGTCGCTTTCCTCTACAGGCGCCTATGAAGCGGCCTATATCGCAGCCGAAGTGCTGCTTGGATTTGCCAAAATCGGATGCCGCACACTGTTTTCCACACATCTCCATGCGCTTGCGGCGCGCGTAGACGAACTCAATGCGGAATCAGATGCATTCGGCGGCGCAAAGCTGGACACGCTTACCGCAAAAATAGAGAGCGACGGCGCGCGTTCATTTAAAATTCTGCGCCAGACTCCGGACGGGAAATCCTACGCAAAAGACATTGCCGAAAAATACGGGCTTTCTCTTGAAAAAATCACCGATACGATCGAAAGGAAGAACAGTCATGGACAAAAAGATTCTTGAGCTTTTAGAACAGGACGGCAGACTGACCGCCAAGCAGCTTTCGCTGATGCTCTCCAAGGAAGAAGGCGAAATCAAGGCGCTGATCGAAAAATTTGAAGCGGAGGGTGTAATCCTCGGCTACAAGGCCATTATAGACTGGGACAAAACCGACCGCGAATATGCGACCGCGCTGATCGAATTGAAAGTCACCCCCCAGTACAACCGCGGCTTTGACGCCATCGCCGAGCGTATTTACAACTACCCGGAGGTGCAGAGCGTCTATCTGATGTCCGGCGCCTATGATCTGTGCGTGATTCTGGAGGGCAAAACAATCCGCGAGGTTGCGCTCTTTGTCGCCCAGCGCCTCGCGCCGCTGGAAGCTGTGCTCTCCACCTCGACGCATTTCGTTCTGCGCAAATACAAAGATAAAGGCGTTATTTACGGACCGGTCAGCTTTGACGAGCGAGGCAACTGCAACTGATGGAATACGGAAAGTTATTGTCTGAAAAGGTGCAGACTATCAAACCATCGGGCATACGTAAATTCTTTGACATGCTGGGCGACCGTAAGGACGTCATTTCGCTGACCGTTGGACAGCCCGATTTTCCGACACCTTATCATATTTCCAACGCCGCTGTGGAGTCGATTACGAAAAACAAAACCTACTATACCTCCAACAGCGGTCTGCTCGAACTTCGCGAAGGCATTTCCGCCTATCTTTCACGCCGTTTCGATCTCCATTACTGCGGCGCGGATGAAATCTTTGTTACGGTAGGCGGCAGCGAGGCCATTGATATGGCTTTTCGTTCTATTCTGAATCCCGGCGACGAAGTTATCGTGCCCGAACCCTGCTTTGTCTGCTATGCGCCGCTGATTAAAATGATGGGCGGTGTTCCGGTACCGTTGTATACAAAGGTCGAAGATCGCTTCAAAATCACCCCCGAAAAGTTGCGTCCTCTGATTACAGAGCGAACAAAAGCGCTTGTGCTCTCCTATCCGAACAATCCGACCGGCGCCGTTATGACGCGCGCGGATTTGGAAGCGCTGCTTCCTGTACTCAAAACGCGCGACTTTTTTATCATCTCGGATGAAATCTACGCCGAACTGACCTATAACGCGCCGCACTGCTCTATCGCTTCGCTTGAAAACATGAAAGAGCGCACCATCATGATCAACGGTTTTTCCAAAGCCTATGCCATGACCGGCTGGCGGCTCGGGTATATCGCAGCGCCTGCGCCGGTCATCAAGCAGATGCTCAAGCTTCATCAGTACGCGATCATGTGCGCCTCCACAGCCTCACAGTTTGCGGGAGTAGAGGCGATCAACCACGGAGATGAAGACATTCAGCGCATGAAAGAACAGTACAATTTTCGGCGTACATATGTCCTCAAGCGCCTGAGAAACATGGGGCTTGATTGCTTTGAACCAGAGGGAGCATTTTATGTTTTTCCCTGCATAGACGGATTCGGAATGACCAGCGACCAATTCTGTGAGCGTTTGATCGAAGAAAAAAAGATTGCCATTGTGCCGGGCAGCGCGTTCGGTTCAGGGAGCGAGGGCTTTGCCCGCATCTCTTACGCATACTCGATCGAGCATCTGGAAATCGCACTCGACCGGCTTGAAGAATTTGTAAAGGAGCACCGAGCATGACCCGGGAAAAAATCGACCGCATCAATTTTTTGGCCAGAAAAGCACGCGATACCGGGCTGACCGAAGCGGAAAAAGAAGAACAGGCCGATCTCCGCAGCGAATATATCGGCGAAATCCGCGTATCTTTCAGCAAAACGCTGGAACATACGGTCATCAAACGGCCGGACGGCAGCATCGAACCCCTGAAAAAGAAAAGAGACTGAATACAAGGCCGATACGCATAAGGAAAGAATCACCGCGTAAGGAGGAATAAGCCCCATGACGGATAGATTAGACGGTTTGAGCATGGATATTGAGGCCGAGAACAAGGCGCGTTTACAGACCGTTTTCCCGGAGTGCTTCACCGAGGGCAAATTAGACATTGACAAGCTGCTTTCCCTTTGCGGCGAGTATATCACGGACGATTTTGAGAAATACGAATTCAAATGGAAAGGCAAAAGCGATTGCCTGCGGATGGCACAGCGGCGCAGTACGGCGACCCTGCGCCCCTGTCCGTCCGAGAGCGTGAATTTTGACACGACGCAAAACCTGTATATCGAGGGCGATAATTTAGAGGTTTTGAAGCTGCTGCAAAAATCCTATTTCCGCAAGGTGAAGATGATCTACATCGACCCGCCGTATAACACGGGAAACGATTTTGTGTATGAGGACGATTTTGCCGACCCCATGCGGCGGTATGTGGAGGTTACGCAGCAGACCACAAAGAGCAATCCCGAAACCATGGGACGGTATCACACCAACTGGCTGAACATGATGTACCCCCGCCTGCGGCTTGCGGCTAACCTTCTGCGGGACGACGGGGCTATTTTTATTTCTATTGATGATAACGAGATTGCAAATCTCCGAAAAGTATGTGATGAGGTTTTTGGAGAAGAAAATTTTATCGCTTGCCTGGTATATGACAAGAACAGAAAAAACGACGCAAAGTATTTTTCTGTTGGACATGAATACATGCTTGTCTATTTCAAAAGTGCGGCTACAATGAATGAGCGTGGCGTTATTTTGAGAATGACAAAAGAAGGCATAGACGAGGTAAAATCGGAGTTTGAGCGTCTGAGGGTAGAATACAATAATGATTGGGAAAAAGTAAACAATGGATTAAAAAGCCTATACGCCTCATGGAGTAAAGATGACCCGCGTAAATCATTAGCACGTTTTACAAAGGTTGACGAAAAAGGCCCCTACCGTGACGATGGAAATATTAGTTGGCCTGGTGGCGGAGGACCGCGTTATGACGTTATCCACCCCATCACTCATAAACTTTGCAAAGTCCCGTCAAGAGGATGGATCTATCCCAATCCGCAGAGAATGAAAGAAGAAATTGAGCGAGGGCGGGTTGTATTTGGACAAGATGAGACAACCACACCACGAATAAGGACTAATCTTTTTGAGGCTGATAAAGAAGTTATGCGTAGTGTACATTTTAGCTATGCACAAATCGTGTCACAGACCTTTAATGCCATATTTAATAACAAACGCATTTTTGAAAACCCCAAAAGTATAGATGATATTAAAAAACTCGTAGAATATATTACTGCAAAAAATGATGGCGACATCATTCTTGACTTTTTCTCCGGCTCTGCGACCACTGCCCACGCAGTCATGCAGCTTAACGCCGAGGACGGAGGCAACCGCCGTTTTATTATGGTGCAGCTGCCCGAAGTGTGCGACGAGAAAAGCGAAGCATTTAAGGCGGGCTATTCCAACATTTGCGAGATCGGCAAAGAGCGCATACGGCGTGCTGGCGCACGCCTGAGTTTGGAGTGTGGAGTTAGGAGGGAGGAGTTAAACGAAAACAACTCCACACTTCACACTCCAACCCCCACACTGGACACAGGCTTTAAGGTATTCAAATTAGACACGTCCAACATGAAGCTGTGGGACGACGCCCCCATACCGGACGGCGACGTTGCGACGCTCTTTGAACGTATTGACGGACATATTGACGGATTGAAGCCTGACCGCAGCGACGCAGATTTGATTTATGAAATCCTCTTGAAGATGGGCTATCCTTTAACCTGCCCGCTTACAGCGTTCAGGTTAAGTGTGGAGTGTGAAGTGTGGGGTGTGGAGTTGGAGAGCGATAAAACTCAAAACTCCACCCTCCAAACTCCAAACTATTCCATGCTCATTTGCTTGCAGGAGGGCGTCACCGCCGAGCATATCGAGCAAATGGCCGCCCTGTCCCCGCAAAAAATCGTCCTTGCCGGACGCGGCCTTGCGGACAGCAGCGCAAAGGCGAACGCCTTTTATCTGTTGGAAAACAGGGGGATTGAGTTGAAAACCATATGAGTTTGGAGTGTTGAGAGTGGAGTGTGGAGTTTATGGAACAGGAAAAAACCATACGATACAAAAGTAAACTGTTCGCTGTTCGTATCGTGAAACTCTATCGGTATTTGTGCGAGGAAAAGAAAGAATTTGTTTTGTCCAAGCAGCTTTTACGAAGCGGAACAAGCATTGGCGCAAATATCGCGGAAAGCGAATGTGCAATCAGCAGGAAAGACTTTTTAAGTAAAGTATATATTGCGCTGAAAGAATGTGCGGAAACACTTTATTGGTTAGAACTGCTTTTTGATACAGACTATCTGACCAAACGGGAGTATCTTTCCTTGAAAAATGATTGCGAGGAAATGAGAAAAATGATGTCGTCAACCACCAGAACCATGAACTCCACACTCCACACTCCAAACTTGCGAACGAGGGAGGAACGACCGAGTGAAGCTAAAGTTTAAGCAGCAGGACTTCCAGACCGACGCGGTAAACGCAGTTTGCTCCCTCTTTGACGGTCAGAAACGGCAGACTTCCGCCTTCAGCATGGAGCAAAGCGGCGGGCAGATAGAACTGTTCGCAAGCGTGGGCATTTCAAATGCCCTCTGTATAGACGACAGACGCATCATCGAAAATATGCACATGGTGCAGAGAAAGAACGGGTTGCCGTTGACAGATCTGTACAGTGTGGGGGGTGAAGCTAAGAGTGAGGCGTTAAAAGAAAACGGCTCCACACTTCACACTCCAAATTCCAAACTACTGAAAACTGCCCCACAGTTTTCAGTGGAAATGGAAACCGGGACGGGAAAAACCTATGTCTACACAAAAACCATTTACGAATTGAACCGCCTGTATGGGTTTACAAAATTTATCGTCGTCGTCCCCAGCGTGGCAATACGCGAGGGCGTCTATAAATCCTTGCAGACGACAGAAGAACACTTTTCCGCGCTCTATGACAACGCGCCTTGCCGCTATTTTATCTACAACAGCGCGAAGCTGTCCGACGTGCGGCAGTTTGCCACAAGCGCCAATATTGAAATTATGATTATCAATATCGACGCGTTCCGCAAAGCGGAAAACGTGATAAATCAACAGCAGGACAAGCTGAACGGCGACGCGGCCATCAGCTTCATACAGGCCACCCGCCCGATCGTCATCATCGACGAGCCGCAGAGCGTAGATAATACCCAAAAGGCAAAAGACGCGATTGCGTCCCTTGCGCCCCTTTGCGTGTTCCGATACTCCGCGACCCACCGGGAAAAAGTCAATCTGCTCTACCGCCTGACCCCCGTTGACGCTTACCAAATGGGGCTTGTCAAGCAGATATGCGTATCGAGCAACCAATCGGCGGGCGGCTTTAACAAACCGTATATCAAGCTG
The DNA here is from genome assembly GCA_958414825.1 of uncultured Eubacteriales bacterium. GTDB lineage: Bacteria > Bacillota > Clostridia > Oscillospirales > CAG-272 > UMGS902. The sequence goes on from CATYXQ010000001.1 coordinate 13,180, forward strand.
CTTTCCGTTTCCAATGAGGACGGATTTCGGGCGCGGCTTGAAATCGACGTTCAGGGAAAAGACGGAAAAGTGAGCCGCAGAGCCGTTACCGTCAAACAGGGCGCGGATCTGCACAAGCTGTCCGGCTGCCGCAGCTTGTATGAAAACTACGCCGTTTCGGGCATTGACTGTACGCCGGGAATGGAGCAGATAGAGCTATCCAATACCGACGTGGTACGGTTAGGACGCGCCATAGGCGACATAGACGAAAACCTTATCAAGCGTATGCAGATACGCCGGACGATTGAAGCGCATTTAGACAAAGAATTACGCTACACCGAAAAGGGTATCAAAGTTCTGTCCCTGTTCTTTATTGACGAAGTAAAAAAATACCGCGACCCGACGGGCGGCAAAGGCGTTTACGCGCGGATGTTCGAGGAATTATACGCGGAATTGATTGCCCTGCCAAAGTATGCGGAATTACGCCGACGCTTTCCCGCCGACGCGCAGCGCGTCCATGACGGATATTTTTCGCAGGACAAAAAAGGCCGCTATAAGGACACCAGGGGCGACACGCAGGACGACGCCAGCACCTACAACACCATTATGAAAGATAAGGAATGGTTGCTCAGCTTTGACTGCCCCTTGCGCTTTATCTTCTCGCATTCCGCGTTAAAAGAAGGTTGGGACAATCCGAATGTCTTTCAAGTCTGTACGCTGATCGAGCAAAAAAGCACCTTGACCGCAAGGCAAAAGGTAGGACGCGGCTTGCGTCTTTGCGTCAACCAGGACGGGGAACGTATCGAGGATAGAAATATCAATCTTTTGCACGTTATGGCAAATGAAAGTTTTGCGGAGTTTGCCGACACGCTGCAAAAAGAGATTGAGGAAGAAACAGGGGTTAAGTTTGGTATTTTGCAGCTTGATCTGTTCAGCGGCATGGTTGTCCCGCAACAAGTTGAGGTAGTATGGAGTGTGGAACGTGAAGTGTGGAGTATTCCAACTGACGTTCAGGCGCAATTAACCTCCGAAGAAACCGAAAAGATAATTGCGCAAGCGGAAAAGGCACATTCAGCCGCTGATAACTCCACTCTCAACACTTCCTCCACACAGCGCGAAACCGTTACGGTTGAGCGTACACTGACCTACGACGACGCGCAGCGGCTTATGAGCCACTTTGAGAACAAGGGCTATATCACGAAATCCGGCAAAATCAAAGACAGCATGAAAAACGCCGTGCGGGACGGTACGCTTGACCTGCCCCCGAAATTTGAAACGGCGCGCTCACAGCTTATAGCCGCCATACGCAGAGCCGACGCAAAGCCGCCTGTCCGGGACGCTTCCCGCGACGTTACGGTGAGGCTGAAAAAGGAAGTTGCCGTTTCGCCGGAATTTTTGGCGTTATGGGACAAGATAAAGCAAAAAACCACATACCGCGTCCAGATAGACGAAGCCGAATTGATACGCCGGAGCGTCGCCGCCTTGCAAAGCATGGAGCCGATACCCAAAGCGCGGATCATTACGCAGACCGCAGATATTGGGATCGACCGCCCCGGCGTAACCTACGCCGAGCGCAGCATTAAGACCGCCGACCTTGCGGACAGCTATTCTTCCCTGCCGAATATCCTTGCTATCCTTGACGAACAGACGTTGGCGCGCCGCAGCGTGATAGCGGAAATCCTGAAGCAAAGCGGCAGAGGACAGGACTTTTTGAATAATCCGCAGATGTTCATAGAAAGCGCCGCCGCGATTATCCGGGACGCTTGTTATTCCCTTGCTATCGACGGTATCAGCTATAAGAAGCTGTACGGCGCAGAATACTATGTGCAGGAGATTTTCGACAGCGCGGAACTTATCGCAAATCTTGATCGAAACGCCGTAGCCGTAGACCACAGCGTATATGACTATATCGTTTATGACAGCGCGATAGAAAACCGCTTTGCCCTTGACCTTGACAACGACCCGGATGTAAAGATGTTTTTCAAATTGCCAAGCCGTTTCCAAGTAAACACGCCCATAGGCACATATAATCCCGACTGGGCGGTTTACGTTGACACGGACGGAATGAAAAAGCTGTATTTTATCCTTGAAACCAAGGGCAGCACAAACGAACTCGATTTACGCGGGCGCGAAAACTTGAAAATCCGTTGCGGCAGAGCGCATTTCAAAGCCGTTGACAGCGGCGCGGAACTGCACACCGCAAGCAGATGGAAAGATTTTAAGGCGCGCAATATTTAAGCAATACAGCCAAGCGGACGCAAACGAATAAACCCTTACCCCACAAGATATTATGGGAGTTTGTTGCAGTTCGTCTGTCACCGTTAATCAAATTTCACCAACAAGCCGCTTCCAACAAATTTCACATTGTCAACCCGATTTTAAAAAAATAGGTTGACAATGTTTTGCTTTTGTGATACACTGCTTTCAGAAAGCAAGGTGTTAAAATGAAAAATTCCCATACTTCGCACGTAAAAAACCTGACGCAAATCGCGCTGGCCGCCGCGCTGATTACAGTTTGCGCCTGGATCACCGTTCCTGCGGCGGTTTCCTTTACCATGCAAACATTTGCGGTATTTGCCGCCGCGGGTTTGCTCGGAACCAGGCGCGGCACGCTGGCCGTGGCGATTTACATCGCGCTCGGCGCGCTCGGCCTGCCGGTATTTTCGGGATTTCGAGGCGGCATCGGTGTTCTGGCGGGAAATACCGGCGGATACATTGTCGGTTTCGTTTTTGCTTCGCTTATCTGCGGACTGCTCATCAGCCGTTTCGGTCACACGGTTCCCGCGCTCTTTCTCTCCATGCTCGCGGGTCTTATCGTATGCTATGCGTTCGGAAGCGCATGGTATTACTTCTTGTATACCCAAAATACGGGCAACATTGGTATTCTCTGGATTCTGACCCAGTGCGTATTTCCCTTTATTCCGTTTGATCTTGCCAAAATTGCGCTGGCAGCCTTTCTTGTCCGGCGTCTGCGGAGGATCGGATGCAGGTGGATTTTATGACAACAAAAGAAACCGTACTTTCCATGCTGGAAGCAAACCGCGGCACGCCTCTGTCCGGTGCAAAAATGGCCGCGCACACAGGACTCAGCCGTACCGCGATATGGAAAGCGATTGAAGAACTTCGCCGCGACGGATATGAAATTTCCGCAGTCACGCGCGAAGGATATACGCTCTCTTCAAACAGCGATGTATTGTCGGAATCCTGTCTTCGCAGTTTTGTCAAAACCAAAAATCTATCTTTTATTTTATATAAAAGCACCGAATCGACCAACGTTTGTGTAAAAGAACTGGCCGCTTCGGGTGCGCCGGAAGGCACGATCGTGCTTTCCGAAATGCAGACCGCCGGACGCGGAAGAAGCGAAAAAAGCTTTTTTTCACCTGCCGGAACCGGACTGTATATGAGCATTTTACTGCGCCCCAAAATGTCCGCTGCCGATGCGTTGCAAATCACAACCTGCGCGGCGGTCGCCGTTGCGCAGGCGGCAGAAGCCGCTGCCAATCGCCCCGCAAAAATCAAATGGGTCAACGACGTATATATGGACAACAAAAAAATCTGCGGCATTCTGACAGAGGGCTCCTTTAATCTGGAGAGCGGCGGACTGGAATACGCCGTTCTTGGCATCGGCGTCAATATGACGCCCCCGCCGAACGGATTTCCTCCCTCGATTCAACAAATTGCGGGCGCGCTGTTTGATACCAAACCGACGCATGACATTCGCTGCAAAATTGCAGCTGACATTTTAGACCGTTTCTTTACGCTGTACCGTGCCAACGAAAAGGGGGCTCAGCTTGCCGAGTACCGTCGGCGCAGTCTGCTGACCGGTCAAGAGATTTTTGTGCTGCGGGGATCGGAATGCCTTGCGGCCACAGCGCTTGGGATTGACGATGACTTTTGCCTGCATGTTCGTTACACGGACGGAAACGAAGCGCATCTGTCCTCGGGCGAAGTTTCGATTAAACCCATGCTAACCGTTTAAAAAATAAAAATTTTTTATCTTCATATAATACATATGGCGAAACAACAAACGCTCCCCGAATAAAATTCAGAGAGCGTTTGTTGTTTTTTAATATTTATGTGGCCGCATTCAAGCGTCTATAGCTTTTTTATTTCCTCAATCAAACGGGGAATAATTTCTTCCTCGGCGATTTTGCCCACGATCCGCCCCTTTTGAATCAGCACGGCTTCTCCACTTCCGCCGGCCACGCCAATATCGGCTTCCCGCGCTTCACCCGGACCATTCACCGCACAGCCCATCAGCGCGACGCGAACATCCTTTTCCAAAAGTCCCTCTGCTGCCGCCGCTTCTTCAAACTGACGTGCAAGCCCGATCAAATCAATCTTGGTTCTCCCGCAGGTCGGACAGGAAACAATGTTCATGCGCTTTTTATTGTCAAAACCAAGCGAAAACAGAATATCATGCGCCGCAGACACTTCTTCTGCCGGGTTGTCGGTCAGAGAAACGCGAACCGTATCTCCGATACCGCGCAACAGCATACCGCCGATCCCGACGGCGCCCTTAATCAGTCCCATACGGCCGCCGCCCGCCTCGGTCACGCCCAAATGCAGCGGATATGTACAGGCGTCGGCAAGCAATTCGTTTGCACGGGCCATTTCATATACGTCGGAGGACTTAACGGACAAAACGATTTGGTCAAAATCAAACTTTTCCAGCAAACTGCAATGATACAGCGCGCTCTCCGCAAGCGCGGCTCCGGTCGGCGCACCGTGTTTGACCAAGATCTCTTTCTCAAGCGAACCGCCGTTTACGCCGATCCGAATGGGAATCCCCTTCTCCCGGCAGGCATCCGCAACAGACCGAATTCGGTTTTCATCCCCGATATTGCCCGGATTAATCCGAATTTTATCCGCACCGGCCGCAATACACTCCAGCGCAATGCGGTAATCAAAATGAATATCCGCAACCAGGGGCACCTCGATTCCCGCTTCCTTAAGATAGGCAAACGTGCGCGCACTCTCGGTATCCGGCGCGGTCATACGGACAATATCACATCCCGCCGCCTCAAGCGCGCGAACCTGTGCAAGCGTGGCCGCCGTATCGTGCGGGTCGGTATTGGTCATCGACTGGACCGCAATCGGGTACCGTCCGCCGATCGTAACACGACCAACGCCTATCTCTTTTGCCTCCCTGCGAATCTGATTATAACGTTCTGTCATATACCTTTACCTGAACAAATTTACAATATCCTTATACGTAATCAAAATCATCAATCCAAACAGGAGAATAATGCCAATAAAATGCACCATTCCCTCGTATTTGGGATTGACCGGCTTGCCTGTGACCATTTCCCAGAGTATAAATATCAGCCGACCGCCGTCAAGCGCCGGAAGCGGCAACAAATTAAACACGCCGAGATTCATACTGAGTACACAAACAAGATACAACAACTGTAAAGCGCCGGTTCTCGCCGCGTCGCTGATTGCAGTCGTCACGCCGACCGGTCCGGAAACCGCCTCCATACCGACTCTGCCGCCAACCAAATCCAAAAGCGACTCCCAAATCATTTTCACCGTCGAAACACTACGAAAGAATGTATGTTTCAGCACCGTTCCGATATTTTTGGCTTCTGCATACACCACAAAATCGGTTTTTCCGTACACCATTCCGGAAGAAATCTGCGTCGGGAACACAACGTCCGCAAGCGTCATGGTCTGCCCGTCTCGTACTATTGTAAGATCAATCGGCTCATAGCCGTCGTGTGCGATCTCATACACAACCTCGTTACCGGTATGCGTTTTTGAACCGTTAACGGCCAAAATGCGATCCCCGGGCTGCAGCCATTCATTGCTTGTCGCGTCTTCGCCAAACGAATATACAACCGTCGAAGCAAGGTTAGACGAAAACAGAACAACGACCAGCATCAGCAAAAGCGCCAACAAAATATTCATGCAGGCGCCGGCGGCAACAATCAAAAATTTCTGCCACGGACGTTTCTGAGAAAAGGAATCTTCTCCGTCCGCCGCCTCGTCTTCCCCTTTCATGCTGACAAAACCGCCGATTGGAAATACCCGCAAATTATAGCAGGTTCCCGTTTTACCTTTCCAGCCGAAAATCTTCGGCCCCATCCCCATGGAAAATTCATGCACACACACACCGCAGGCGCGCGCGACAAGGAAATGTCCCAACTCATGAATCAAAATCATCAGTCCGAACACCAAAAGCGCCACAATAATATATCCGACAGTTGCCATAGTACTCCTCTAAACCATGCGATATACAGCCGCGCGCGCCGTTCGGTCAGCGGCAAATATATCCTCCACGGTGATCTTGGTTTGATTTGCAAAGCCATCCATTGCCGTCTCTACTAAAGACGCAATTTCCAAAAAACGAATACGCCCGGACAAAAACAAATCCACCGCCGCCTCGTTGGCGGCGCTCAACACAGTTGGCATCAATCCGCCGACACTGATTGCACGGTACGCCATTTTCAGGCAGCGAAACGTCTCCATATCCGGCTGCGCAAAAGTCAGCCGCCCCACCGAAAACAGATCAAGCGGCGCTGAAACGCCCGCAGCACGCTCGGGCCAGGTCAGCGCATACTGTATGCAGGAACGCATATCCGGTACGGCCATCTGGGCAAGTACAACATTATCAATATATTCAACCGCGCTGTGAATTATACTTTCACGATGTACGACTACCTGAATCTGATCCGGTCGCACACCGAACAGACGCACTGCTTCAATGACTTCAAGACCTTTATTCATCAGTGTAGCGCTGTCGATGGTAATTTTTTGTCCCATCGACCAAGTCGGATGCTTCAGTGCATCCGACGCCGTCACATGTTCCAGCGCCGCACGATCCATTCCGAAAAAAGGGCCGCCCGAAGCCGTAAGCAAAATTCGTTTGACTTCAGCGGGCTTTCCCGCCTGCAAGCATTGAAAAACAGCGCTGTGCTCACTGTCTACCGGCAAAATTTCTGCACCGTGCGCCGCCGCTTCGCGAAAGAGCAGTTCACCCGCCGCAACCAGCGGTTCCTTATTCGCAATCGCGATGCGCATCCCTCGCTTTGCGGCCGCCAGCGCAGGCATAAGACCGGCAAGACCGACAATCGCATGTACCGCCGCTTTCGCGGAAGTTCGCTCAATCAGTTCCAGTATGCCCGTTTCGCCGGCAAATATTTTTATATCCGTGTCAGCAAGACGCTCCCGCAATTCCTTTGCCGCAATTTCGTCCGCCATTGCGCAAAAGCGGGGAGAAAACGCACGCGCCTGATCTTCCAGCAAAGCCGCATTCTTACCGCCGGTAAGCGCGTCTACCGAAATCCCCATCGCCGCCGCAACATCCAGCGCCTGTCTGCCGACAGATCCGCTTGACCCCAATACTGCAATTTGCCTGTCCATAAAAGTCCCCTTATCTGAATATAGAAAGCATAGACGGATTGGCAAGCAGCAGATACAGAATCGGCGCAACCGCGATTACACTGTCAAAACGATCCATGATTCCACCGTGCCCAGGAAAAATTTTTCCGTAATCCTTAACGCCGCATTCCCGCTTAATAAAGGACGCAATCAGATCCCCGATCTGCGCGACCGCCGAAATCGCCACGCCGCATAAAAAGAGAGAAAGCAAGTGCGGACGCGATACATCAAACCACCGTGCATACAATATACCGCAGCCGACAAAAGCGGCGGCGGAAATAAGGGTTCCGCCAATCGCTCCCTCCACCGTCTTCTTCGGACTGACTTCAGGAATCAGCTTATGCCGCCCGAAAAGCATCCCCGAAAAATAGGCAAAAATATCGGTGGCAAAAGCGACAACCACGACCATGACAAGGAAAAACAGTCCGTGATTCGGAAGATCTCGGGTAGCTATCAGACAGGAAAAGCCGCACACAATATACGCCGTACTCAAAAATACCCGCGCCGCCGTGGAAAACGGGATTTTTCCTTTTGAAAACATCGCATTCGCCAGCACATAGAGGCCGTACACATAAACTAAGGCAAATAATATCAACCCATCAAAACTGACGTTTGAAATCAGCCGAGTCGTAGCGGGCACAGCCAACGCCACGGCATAGGACGGCAGAGACAGCGCAAAATTTTTGTGCACGCCAAGGCAGCGAAGCATTTCAAACACCGCGCCAAGCGACAAAAGCGAAACCGCCAGCACAAGCAAAAAAGTGTCCGACCAATAAAGAATCGGAAGCGCCGCTAAAAGCAGGCATATACCTGTTAAAATTCTAACCAGCATAGCTCAAAGTCCGCCATAGCGGCGTTTTCTCCTGTAAAATTCATCCACGATTTTGTCAATTTCATGCGGAGCGAGATCCGGCCAAAGCGTATCCGTAAAATACAGTTCCGCATACGCGGCCTGCCAAAGCAAAAAATTGGAAAGCCGAATATCCCCGCCAGTGCGCACGATCAAATCCGGATCGGGGCAATGCGCCGTGTATAGCGCACCGGCAACATCCGCCTCGGTCACATGCTTTGAGCCGCGCTCGATCAAAAGATTGCATGCATGCGCCAGTTCCGCACGAGAACCGTAATTCAGCGCGATGTTCAAAAGCAAATCCTTTTGCTCGGACATTGTTTCCACATCTGCGATCTTCTTTTGAAGCGTTTCCGGGAAAATGCTCTTGTCACCGAGAAAAACCAACCGGATATTGTTTTCATCCATTGAAGCAACCGCATCGTCTATATAATCGGACAAAAGGCTAAGAATTGCCTCTACTTCATGCTTTGGACGCTTCCAGTTTTCCGTAGAAAAAGCATAGACGGTGATGATCTTAATCCCGATATCGCCGCAGTAGCGAATCACCTTTTTAAAATTTTTCGCGCCGTTGACATGCCCATATTCACGCGGCATTGAACGCTTTTTTGCCCACCGGCCGTTGCCGTCCATAATAAACGCAACATGCCGCAGCCGCTCATCCGCCCTGACACAATGTTCTTTTTGTTTGAAAAACATGGTTTCCTCTTAGCAAATTGGGCTGAAAGACGCGCTTTCAGCCCATAAAATTCTCTGCAAAAGCGCATAAACGCTTAAATGGACATGATCTCCTTATCCTTTTCAGCTGCAATCATGTCGATCTCCTTGATGAACCGATCGGTTAAATCCTGCACCGCTTTATCGCTTGCCTTGACCTCGTCCTCGGTCATCTCGCTGTTTTTCTTCATTTCTTTGGTTTTATCGTTAGCCTCACGGCGAATATTGCGCACGGCCACTTTTCCCTCTTCGCAGAGTTTTGACGCCTGCTTCACAAGCTCACGGCGACGCTCCTCGGTCGGCTGCGGGAACGCAAGGCGCAAAACTTTGCCGTCGTTTTGCGGCGTAATACCGACGTCGGAGGCTAAAATAGCCTTTTCAATATTTTTCAGCGTGCTTGCATCCCAAGGCGCAATCACAAGCGTACGGGGATCCGGAATCTGCACCGCCGCCATCTGAGCAATCGGCGTAGGAGTGCCGTAATAATCCACGGTTACGCGCGAGAGCACGTCGGGACTGGCTTTGCCCGCGCGAATCGTACCGAGATTCTGCCGAAGCGAAGCGATGGTTTTCTGCATTTTGCCCTCATATTCTTTGGTATCAAGTTTCATGGTGTCTACCTCCAAATTTTACTTTACAATCGTACCGATCTCCTCACCCATGACAGCTTTATAAATGTTGTCCGGATCGTCGAGACCGAATACAAGTATCGGTATGTGATTGTCCATGCAAAAGGACGTTGCCGTGGAATCCATAGCCGCAAGTCCGCGCGACAGGATTTCCTGATATGTAATTTGATCAATTTTAGTTGCGCTTGCATCTTTGCGCGGATCGGCAGTATAGACGCCGTCAATATTCTTAGCCAGCAGCACAACGTCCGCATTGATCTCCGCCGCGCGAAGCACCGCCGCAGTATCGGTTGAGAAATAAGGCGATCCCAGCCCGCAGCCAAAAATCGTAACCCTGCCCTTTTCCAAATGACGGACAGCGCGATTGCGGATATACGGCTCAGCCATCGCTTTCATTTCTACAGCCGTCATGACGCGCGTTGTCACGCCCACATGTTCAAACGCATCCTGAAGCGCAAGCGAATTGATAACCGTAGCCAGCATCCCCATATGATCGGCGCGCACGCGATCCATATTTACGCCCTGCCGTCCGCGCCAGATGTTGCCTGCGCCGACCACAACGCCGACCTCGACGCCAACATCCACGCACTTTTTGATGACCACCGCAATCTCTCCGATAAAATCGTGATTGAAAATACCGTCCGCGTCCTTGGCCAGCGCCTCGCCGGACAGCTTGAGAAGCACACGTTTGTATTTTGGTTTCTCTGTATATAACATTTTTCTGAAAACACCTTTCCGACCTATCTTTTCTAACGTTTCTATTTTATACTAAAATGCGGGTTTTGTAAACCATTTTTGAAGAAAAAGACGTCAAAAGAAAGAAAACTGATTGGTTTCGTTCAGATTGTCCAAAACGCTGTTGCGAGTTAAAATTTCAACCACGCTTTTATTTAACTGCGCGCGCTCACGAAGTTCCTCAATGGAAAAAAACTCGCCCTCACCGCGCGCCTCTACAATTTTCTGCGCCGCCGTCTCTCCAAGCCCCCCAAGCGACGCAAACGGAAGCCGTATCTTTCCGTTTTCCGGCAAGAATGCCGCAGCATCCGATTTGTATAAATCCACCGGCAAAAACTGTATACCGCGCGCAAGCGCCTCCCGTACAAGCTGCAAAGCCGTGATCATTTCTGCGTCTTTCTGGGTCGCATCCTCCTTGGCGGAAAGTTCATCTATCTTGGCCGAAACCGCACCGCGCCCCCGCATAACAACTTCACCGTCAAACCCGCCGGGCGCCACGGTAAAGTAGGCGGCGTAAAACTCCATGGGATAATAAATTTTATACCATGCCAGACGAATCGCACTCATAACATAAGCCGCAGCATGCGCTTTGGGAAACATGTATTTGATTTTTTTACAGGAAGCGATGTACCATTCCGGCACATTGTGCGCCAGCATTTCATCTTCCCATTCAGGCGTCAGTCCCTTACCCTTACGCACGGATTCCATAATTTTAAAGGCAAGACCGTTGTCAAGTCCGTGCCGAATCAAATACAGCATGATGCCGTCGCGCGTTCCCACAACCTCAGAAATCGTACAGGTGCCCTCGCGAATCAAATCCTGTGCATTGCCAAGCCACACGTCGGTGCCGTGTGTCAGCCCCGAAATCTGCAAAAGGTCGGCAAAGTTCTGCGGCTTTGCATCCACCAGCACACTCTGGATAAAACGCGTACCCATTTCAGGCAGACCAAGCGTTCCAAGCGGGCAGCCGATGTCGTCGGGCGTCACGCCGAGCGGCGCACAGGACAAAAACAGTTCATACGCCGAGCGGTCGTTCATTTTTACATCCATGACGCTGGTGTTTGTATACTTTTCCAACATCTTGTACTTGGTCGGCATATCGTGTCCGAGCTCGTCAAGTTTCAAAATCGTATCATGCAGATACGAAAACTGAAAGTGCGTCGTCACAATATTGGATTTCGGGTCGTCGGCCGGATGCTGCACGGGCGTAAAATCATAAATGCTGTATTCTTTCGGCACAACAATAATACCGCCGGGATGCTGTCCGGTCGTGCGTTTTACGCCGACGCAGCCCGCCACAAGGCGATCCACATCCGCCCGACAGAGCGAAATGCCGCGCTCCTCCAAATACTTGGATACAAAGCCGAACGCGGTCTTGGAAGCCAGCGTGCCGATGGTTCCCGCGCGGAAGACATTCTCACTGCCGAACAGTTCCTCCGTGTATTTATGTACGCGTCCCTGCACATCGCCTGAAAAGTTCAGGTCAATATCCGGCGACTTGTCCCCATAGAAACCGAGGAACGTCTCAAACGGAATGTCGTGCCCGTCTCCGTGATAGGGCGCGCCGCAAACCGGGCAGTTTTTATCCGGCAAATCGAAGCCGGAACCGACTGAACCGTCGGTAAAAAATTCGCTGTGCTTGCATTGCGGGCAGACATAATGCGGCGGCAGCGGGTTGACCTCCGAAATACCGGCCATGGAAGCAACAAAGGACGAACCGACCGAGCCGCGGGAACCTACTAAATACCCCTGGCTCTCGCTGTAGGCGACAAGCTTTTGCGCGATCATATAAAGCACCGCAAAACCGTGCTTAATGATCGAATCCAGTTCTTTGGCAAGACGCTTTTCCACAATTTCCGGAAGATTCTCGCCGTAAATAGAGCGAGCGCGCTCCCAGCACATGTGTTGCAGATCCTCCTCCGCCCCCTCCATAATCGGCGTATAGGTGCCTTTTGGGATTGGGCGGATTTCCTCAATCATATCATTGATACGATTGGTATTCGTCACCACAACCTCATAAGCGGTTTCCTTGCCGAGATAGCTGAACTCCTCCAGCATCTCCTCAGTGGTGCGGTAATACAGACCTATGTCCCGGTCGGCGTCCGAAAATTTGAGACCGGAGAGCAAAATTTTTCGGTAGATTTCGTCTTCACGGTTCAAAAAATGCGCGTCGCACGTTGCGACTACCGGTTTACCGAGCTTTTTTCCGAGCGCAACGATCTTTCGGTTCAGATTGCGAAGTCCCTCGTCATCCGCCGCTTTTCCCTCCGCAATCAGAAAACGATTGTTGCAAATCGGCTGAATTTCCAGATAATCGTAAAACTCGGCGATTTTTTCGATTTCATCCTGCGAACGGCCGTCCAGCACCGCGCGGAACAGTTCGCCCGCTTCACAGGCAGAACCAATCAAAAGGCCGTCCCGGTATTGCTCAAGCACCGTCTTCGGAATACGGGGATTCCGCCGATAATAATCGAGATAGCTCATGGAAATGAGCTTATAGAGATTTTTTAAACCGGTCGCATTTTTCACAAGCAGAATCTGGTGATAAGTGCGAAGCTTTAGGGGATCGGCGCTTTCGCTCATCGCGCCGTTGATGCGCTCAAGATTTGCAATCCCTTCGTTTTTCAATTTCTCCGCCATTTTGAAAAAGATATGAGCCAGCATTTCCGCGTCGTCACAGGCACGGTGATGATTAAAATCTCCGAGGCCGTAATACTCCGCAAGTATATCCAACTTATGCCGTTTCAGTTCAGGGTTGGCAAAGCGCGAAAGCGCAACCGTATCCATATACGGATTGTCAAACGGAATGTGCAATTGTTCTGCGGCGGCACGAATAAAGCTAATATCAAAATTGGCATTGTGCGCAATCAGCAGACGATCGCCGACAAAATCGAGAAAATCCGGAATGGCTTTCTCTATGCCAGGCGCATCCGCGACCATTTCATCGGTAATACCGGTCAATTCGGTAATATTCTGCGGAATCGGCATCCCAGGATTGACGAAAGTATTGTAACGCGCAAGCACCCGTCCGCCCTGAATTTTCACCGCGCCGATCTCGGTAATCCCGCAGTTTGCTACTGAAAGTCCCGTTGTTTCAATATCAAATACAATAAATTCATTGTCCAGCGTGGCGTCCTCAATATCGCCGTACACCGCGCGCGCGGTATCGTCAACAAAGTACGCCTCCATGCCGTAAATCACCTTGACGCCGCCCTGCTTTTCGGCTGCCAGCATCATCTCGGGGAAAGACTGAACGTTTCCGTGGTCGGTAATGGCAATAGCCGGATGGCCAAAACGCTTGGCCGTCGCAATAGCGTCAGCAGGATTGATAATTGCATCCATCTGCGACATAACACTGTGCAAATGCAGTTCCACTCGCTTTTCGGACGCGTGATCCTCGCGCAGCACTTCCGAAATCTGCGCGATATGCTGTGGCCGCATGACATTTTCGTTTGTAAACGTATCCACGCGCAGCCGTCCGTACACGGCATAGCATTTGCCGATTTTGACGTCGGAAACAAAACCGACCTCATCTGTCAAATACACGCCCCGCAGGAAAACAGACGAATCACCGTCTGTCAGACCGATACTGACGCTGATTTTATCGCCCCGGCGCGTCTCTCGGGTATCCACCGAAAAGACCTTGCCCATAATGAGATGCGTACCGGATGATTTTTGAAGTTTACGCATCGGCGTGGGCGCTGCAAACAAAAATTCCTCGCCGAGCACCTGGCGGCTGTCCTGCGTATCAAACAACATATAGCCGCTTTTAAAGCGCGTCTCGCCGACTTGCTCGCCCTCAAGCGTCTCACTGTTCAGCGTATCCACCATCGGCAGGCGCTCAGACTGCTCAGGCGCGCTGTTTGGCTCGGGCGGAGCCTGTTGCTCCGCTGCCAGCGCGCGCGCAATATCCGCATCCAGGCGGCGATAATCGTTCTCAAAAACCGTTTTGCGAACGCTTTCTATATAAGCCGGATCCTCGCTCGAATGAATTTCCACTTTGAAGTCAAGCGCAAATTCACTTTTGATAATTCCGGCAATCACGTCCGCCGTCCGCGCCATATCCAATATGCCGATTCCACCTGCGCCGAATGGAACGCCGATGCGAATGCGCGTCTCTGCAATTTCGATGTCCGCATAATGAAAGAATCCCCGGGACACAGTACCGACGCGCTCTGTCTCATTGAGCACCTCGGTCATATAACTTTTGTTGAATTTTTCCGCCGGGTAACGCGGCAGTATACGCACCGAATTCAAAGTATGCGCAGCGGCCAGTTCCCCCTCAAGCGCATATAAGAGAGATTTCTCCACAATATCCGGAAAGAATGCGCGCACCTCAACCATGCGGCGTTCTCGATCCACGCGAAGCGATACTTCCTGCGCGCATTTCATCACCGCCGCACGATTTTCCGACGAGGGCGTATAGGCCGGAAAATATTCTGCCAGGGATTTTGCCATTTTCTGCTCCTTACTTCACAAACTGTACGGCACCGTGAAGATTTTTCATTTCTATCGCACTCTCGGTACGCAGATACTCGCCGTCAAGCGACCAGGCCGTAGGCAAATCGGGAATAATTTCAAGAGAGGACGCTTTAAAAAACTCAAAACGTTTGTTCTCAAAATTGCTGGTCGTCAATGAATTAATAATCACATTCAAATCACCGAGCGTCCTCGGCATTTTAATTAAAATCACTTCAAAAAGACCGTCGTTGAGCGATACAATCTTATCGCTCAGCTTCACAATTCCGCCGAAAGAAGTAGAATTTGCAATCGCACCAAATACATAATCTCCCTCATAAATTGTATCGTGCGTCATAAATTTCATATGCTGCGGCTTAATGCTCTGCAAATCCCGAATACCCTCAAACACATAGGCCGCATGTCCCAGCACGTTCTTAACATCCTGAGACGCAGAATAAGACGCGGCGGTAAACGCGCCGAATGAAGCGACATAGGTAAAATAGCGATCGCCGAATTTCCCGACGTCAAGCGGACGCGGCATACCGTCGGCAATCGCATGCGCCGCTTTTTTTATATTGGAAGAAAGACCCATGCTGCTGCCAAAATCATTGGTGCTGCCGCACGGAATATAACCCAGCGGAATCGACACGCCGGCCTTCAGCATACCGCTGATTACCTCATTCAGCGTACCGTCACCGCCGCAGCAAACAATCAGATCGTATTCAGCGCCCGCACCTGCAAACTCCGACGCGTCACCGCGCCGATTGGTCACCATAACAGTCACCGCAAAACCGCCCTCTGCGAAAATGCGGATAACATCCATCAACGCGCCCTTAATGCGCATTTTTCCCGCCACGGGATTGACGATCAGTAAAAGTTTTTTATGCATTCCCTATCCGCCTCCTGTATCTACGAGAAATCTGTTATTATTTTTATTTTACCACATTCAACGGGCGGCGGCAACCGGAATTTGCATTTTCAAATAAATTTTCGAAAATAACGCTCAAATCCTTTTTCCCATATAAAAACCGCGTGACAAGCACGCGGTTTTTATCATCAACTATTAATCTTCGATTACAGCTTTTCGGGTATTGATCGCACGAATCACATCTACCGGGAACTTCGGTAGGCGATCATAGGTATAAAGGCCGTTAACTTCCTGCTCAACGTCGGTCAGCTGCGTATAGCAGAACGCGCTGATCGCGCTGTTATCCAGGAGGGCATCCACAAGTCCCTTGTATCTGGCAAGAAACTCCTCTTCGCTCTGCGGTCGATTGCCATATCCCCAACCGTGCTCCAGATCGTTCGGATTCCACCAAATGCCGCCGAACTCACTGATAAACGTCGGACAGCCGCCCTGCGGATAATGCGGAAAACGTACCGCCTCTCCCTTTTCAAGCGGCAAATAATGCGCACGGAACACAGTCGGATCCTGCTCATAGTCATGCGCATCCAGAATATCAGTCAAATCATCCTGATGCGTCCATCCGGAAGCGTCAATATACAATCGGTCGGGGTCGTATGCGCGGGTCATATCGGCAATCATTTTAACGAAATCGCGATTCTGATTCTGCTGTGTCTCATTTAACGGACACCAGCCGATAATCGCCGGATGGTTGTAATCGCGCCAGAGTACCTCCTGCCACTCGGGCAAAAAGCCGCGCCATGCCTCATAGCGTGCAATATCCAGTCCCCAGTTTGCATGCTCCCCCCACACGATATAACCCATGCGGTCGCAATGATACAAAAAACGAGGTTCAAAAACCTTTTGATGCAGGCGCGCGCCGTTAAAGCCCATATCCAGAGAGCGCTGAATATCGGCAATCAGTTCTTCATCGCTCGGCGCAGTGTAAATCCCGTCCGGATAAAATCCCTGGTCGAGAATCAGACGCTGATAGACTACTTTTCCGTTGATATATGTTTTGCCGTTTTTCCACTCAACTTTCCGCATCCCGAAATAAGAATAAACCTTATCTCCGTCAAGATCAAGTTCAAGGTCGTACAATTGACCGTCGCCGACGCTCCAAAGATGCAGTTCGGAAAGCCGGATCTCCATCGCTGCCACCTTTCCGGTTACAATCGTCTGCGCTTCACCGACACATTTCCCACCGAAAGAAGCCGTGGCACGCAACACTTTTCCGTCCGCATTCTCGCAAACCGCCTCAATAAACAAACTCTGGTTTTCAAGAGACGGACGGTATTTCGTGCGGTCTATGTAATGATCCGGCACATTTTCCAGCCATACGGTCTGCCAAATGCCGGTCGTTCGCGTATAAGAGCAGCCAATCGAAGCGAATTTACGGCACTGCTTGCCGCCCGGCTGTCCCTGGCTGCGCAAAAGATCCGTCGCAGAAATCACAATTTTATTCTCTCCGGTATGGAGCGCCGCGGTAATGTCCATCATAAAAGACACATACCCGCCGATATGCCGTCCGATATACTGATCGTTTACATAAACCTCGGTCTCAAAATCGCAGGCGCCGATATTAAGAAGCGTCCGGCGTCCCTTCGCTACCCATGCATCCGAAAGAGTAACCGTGCGCATATACCATACGCACTCCATAAAGTCCGTGTGCGCCAAACCGGACAGCCTGCTTTCCGGGCAAAACGGAACCTGAATCGTTTCGGAAAACTGTTCTGACTGCCAAAGCTTTCTTTCCTTGCCGCTCCGGCCATGATCGATTTCAAACTGCCAAGTGCCGTTCAAATTCATCCATTCCCTGCGTTCCATCTGCGGACGCGGATATTCTGGACGTGGAATCATAATACTTTCTCCTCTGCAACATTTATTGATAGCACCCGTTTGCAAACGGCTCAAAAGCTTTCGCAAACAGAATTTATATTTATATTATACAACCGACAGAAAATTAAGAAAATACAAAAAGCTCGCGAGAACTTATATTTTGTATAGTTTTTTACACAAAAGAAGCAGAAGTTTTTCAATCTTTCTTTTTTATAGAGCGTAAACAGTCCGGCAATATACAGTTTTCAAATTATTTTTAAAGCGGTGACCAATAAAGCGCGCAGAAAACGCGGTACGCCAAGCTGCAGTGCACAGGGCGTTCAAAACGCGGACGTTTGCATATTTTACAGCATTTCCTCGATAGTATAGGCGCGAGTATAGGCGCGACCGCCGTTTTGATCGATCAGGGTAACGCGCACATATTTGTCTATCGGATCAATTTTGTATAACCCCTCTGTGACACGGTTGCCCTTTCCCTCGCATATACGGCTGCATCTGCGGATTCCGGTTGTGAAAATAATGCTTTCACAAGGCTCGGCTTCTACGTGCAGCACACCGTCCTCGCACCAAAGCGCCTTTAACAGAGGGCCGGTTGATGCGTAGTACTGTTTTTCGCGAAGCGCCTTTGCAAACGCTTCATAGCCGATCGATTTTGCCCAGAGCATTGTAAATGCAACAAAGCTGTCGCTCAGCGGATGATCTATAGGCTTGCCGTTATGGTTATCGTCGCTTCCGGTTACAGCAATCATTTTTCCCTGACGAAGCAGTTCGTCGTAGGCATGGGCGTTGCTCTCGTCGTATCCCGACGCGAGGCAGCTGCCGTTGAAAATTTCCAATGCATCCATCCCCTCGTATGCACCGTATTCGTTTAAGGTTTCAAGAGACCAGGTCGGGTGATTATAGGAGACAAAAAAGCCCGCGTCTTTCGCTTTCCGGATCATATCGTTAACGCCATGCGGCGTATAACTGCGTACATAGTCCTCCGCATCACCGAAAACCATTTCATCAAAATGGGAGGCCGCGTTTCCTATCATATAATTGCTTCTGTGCAGACACACCTGCGTGAGGTTGCTTTTATCCAGCGCAATAAAACAAAGGTGACAGGTTTTCCTAAATCTAAATGGAGTATCCGGCTGAGATACTTCTACTTCGTAACCGTGAAGCGGAACAAATTCATCGTCAACCAGTTCATCGTGTGCAACAAAAATATCATGATCGGTAAAAGCTACGGCGGCATAACCGGCTTTTTTATATACTTCTTTGATTTCAGCAGGCGAAAGCTTTCCATCGGAATAGGTCGTATGACAGTGCAGATTGGTTTTATAAAATTTGCCATCCTCGGCAAAAAGATGTTTTTTCATGACTTTTTTTCCTTTCTGAATGAAAATTCCGCTACGGCATTCAAACTCATTTTGCTCGATATCAAGCATAACACGCCGCTGCTCAAATGTCAAGAATTCAGCGCGTCTGCGCAAAGCGACAGATCTGTTTATCCGACTTCGCATAAAAATTGCATTTCAACTGTTCTGCAAAAAATTTTTCATATTCTTCGAAAACTTTTAAAAAACGCTTGATTTTTTCTATTCTTTCGTGCATATTTAATTAAGGAAAGAAAATATTTCCGCTGTCCTTTACGGAAAGCGTACAGAGGAGAAACAAATGAAAAGAAAATTATTCTGGATACTGTCTGCTGCTTTTTTTGCTTTTTTGGTCTGTCCGTCTGCGGTAAGGAAACCGTGCTGTACAAAAACGATTTTTCAAGCGCAGACTTATCCGCTTTTACGCAAAAAGGCGGCTTTACGGTAAAAGATGGGAAACTGTATACAACAAGCGGCAGCGGTCCGTCCGCATTTTTGTCTTACACATTTCCCGCATCGGTGCAGGGCAAGGATTACCGAGTGGACGTAGACTATCTCGGGCACACCGGCATGGGCGGCATCTTAATCGGGGCGACCGGAAAAAAGCTGACCGCCTCTCCCTCGTATTTTTCGGGCTATACCTGTACGACGACCACAAACGGCCAGTATACATACATTGCATATTTTAATGAGACAGGCTGGGGCGGAAGCTTTGCGCCCGGCACAAATAAAATTGAATTTTCGGATATTCATTTATCGGTTACCGTACAAAAGGGAGTGATGACCTTTCGCACCACCTCGCTTGACCGTAAAACCGAAATTCAAACTTTCCGCTATGAAATCGGCGATCATGAAAACGACTTATACGACACTTTTCTTTCGACGGTTGGTCTGCGAAAATATTATAATGACAGCGGCTGCTTTGATAATTTTGTAATTACGCTCTTAGAAGATGATGAACTTCCCATAATGACCGAACATTTAAAATTCGGCGATACAGTTTTTTCATCGAGCGGACTTACGACAGACGGCGAACTTTTGACCGGTAACGGCGCTGCGCTTTCCGAATCGACACTGAGCGGAAACTACCGTCTGACCTGCGACGTTGCAAGCCATGACATAACGCGGCTGTATTTCGGAATGAAGGATGAAAAAAACGGTTATGCGTTTGAGTTGAATGAAGCGGAAAAAGCCGTTTTCCTGTACAGCATCCGAAACGGGATATATACCTGTCTCGGCGAAAAGGAAAACATATTGCGGAATAGTTTTTGCGACCTCGCGCTTGACGTGACAGACGGCATTGTCGCGCTTTATTACGACAATCTTTACGAGGGCGCGGCGGCTTTTCCGAAATTTGAATTTCCGATTGCGGACGCGAACGGCAAATTCGGCTTTTGGCTGTCAGGCGGACAAATTGCCAAACTTAAGCTCGGCGACGGAGCAAACATAAAGCCGGATGAAACGTATCTGAATCCGGTCTGCCCCGGCGCCGACCCGGATATGCTCTATTATGACGGCACCTATTATCTCTACGTTTACGCAGGCAACGACGGCACAAATATTTTCCGTGTCTACACCTCGCCCGACCTTGTACATTTTACACCGCGCAATATCGTTTTCAAATGGGATCATGAACAATATGCCAATGTGAACGGCAAATCCGCATGGAGTCCGAATGTCTTTTATTATGACGGTTTGTTCTACCTGTTCTTTGCCGCAAATCCCGCCGGAAACGACTCGGTACGTCACGTTTATTACGCAACCTCAGATTCGCCTTACGGTCCATTCAAGCATGACGGCCCGCTGGTAGCCATCAATCCGGATGTAAATGAGATTGACGGCCATCCGTTCCTCGACGATGACGGGCGCATTTATATGTCTTTTTCACGCTATGACCAAGGCGGCACAATCTGGCTTGAGGAGGTCAAAATGAAGAACGGCGTGGTCACCGCGCTTCCGGAAACGGCAACGCGCGTGATTATTTCTGACCGCGAATGGGACAACGACGGCGCAACACGTCTGTGCGAAGGCGGCTTCGTTTTCAAGCATGACGGCCTTTACTATATGATTTACGCGACTGTCAGCTATGCGCGTCATTACGGCGAGGCCTTCGCTGTAGCGGAACATCCGCTCGGTCCCTATAAAAAATATGATTACAATCCATTTCTGATACACAACTATATGCTGGACGGACCGGGCGACGCACTTGTGATACCGTCACCCGATAAAACCGAACTCTATCTTGTCTATCACCGTCATTTTGCCGTCGGCACGGTGCATCCGCGTCAAACCTGTGTGGATCTTATCAAATTTGTGCCCGCCCCGGACGGCGGACCGGATATTTTGACAGTACGCGGACCGTCGTCCACACCGCAGCCGCTCCCCTCAAACAGGGGACGTTATGACATCAACCGCGACGGGCAAGTCACCCTTGCCGACGCGCTGAAAGCCCTGCGCGTCTGGGTTTCCGGAGGGACATACAGCGGTATTTACGATACGGATGCAAACGGCTCTGTCGGGTTGCACGACGTGGTTTGTATCTTGAAAAATCTGTTGAATTGACGGCAGCCGACTGCAAAAGCTATCATCGCCATTAAATTTTTAGCACGGGGACTGTATTTATTTTGCCACGGGCGTTTACGCCAAAACGTTGATTGCGTCAGGCAGCAGACGTGTTTATCAAAAGCTCAGTGAACTGCGAAAAAGGACCTCTCAACTGTAAACGAACTGCTAAATCTCCATATTTTCTCCTATCTTTCATGAGCAAACGAAGTCATCAAAATGTTTCTGTAAATTTCTGAATACAACCGATATTGACGTTATACCATTTTTCTCCCCCTTGCGCACGTAAGCCCTTACTATACCCTTACTATAAACAAAAGTCGATACCATTAAAAAGTATCGACTTTTTACTTTTTACACTGTGATCTACGCATGAGAGGAACAGCGCCGTTGAAAACAGAATTGCAAATGTAATTTGCGAAAATGGTGTGATTGTCAGAGTACCAAAAAGGCAGCCGCGTGCAGACGGCTGCCCTTATATTGAACGTTCTGTTACCCTTTTTACAAGGCTATCGGCTTCGGCTTTTATTCGCTTTTAGCCATTCACCATTTTATTGATCTCTTCGGCAAAGTTTTCTTCACGCTTCTGAATGCCCTCGCCCTTTTCAAAGCGATAGAAAGCCGTGACCGTGATCTTGCCGCCAAATTCTTTTGCGGAAGCTTCAACATACTTCTTTACGCTCATAGAATCTTCCTTGACATAAGCCTGCTCCAAAAGGCAATTTGCCTCATAGAACTTTCCGATTCTGCCGTCAACCATCTTTTCCTTGATTTGTTCCGGCTTCTTCGCGCTTTTTTCATCATTGTTGATCTGAGACATGATAATTTCACGTTCTTCAGCGATTCTGGACGCCGGAACAGCCTCGATGTTGAGGTACTCAACCGGGTATGCCGCAGCCTGCAATGCAATATTCTTTGCAAATTCCGCAAAACCGGCATTGTTCCTTGCCGCATCATCCGCGTCAAATTTCACAATGACGCCGATCGAACCGCCGCCGTGGATATAAGAACTGGTCACGCCCTCTACGACAACGAAACGGCGAATATCCATCTTCTCGCCGATGGTAAAGATCATCTCTTTGATCTTATCTTCAACCGTAATATCCGCATCTGCAAATTTACAAGCTTTCAGAGCCGCTACATCAGCAGGTCTCTGTGCAATAATCGTCTTGAGAATGCCGCGGACAAATTCACGGAACGACTCGTTTTTCGCAACGAAATCAGTTTCGGAATTTACCTCAATCATAGCGGAAACATTGTTCTCGGTCAAAATATCAACGATGCCCTCGGCGGCAATTCTGTCCGCCTTTTTAGCGGCAACCGCCAGTCCTCTTTCACGGAGAACCTTTATAGCCTCATCCATATTCCCATCCGCTTCGACAAGCGCATTTTTGCACTCCATCATGCCGCAGCCGGTCTTTTTTCTAAGCTCAGCAACGTCTTTTGCACTGATTGCAGCCATAGTATATCCCTCGGATCCTCTCGGATCCTTTTCCTTTCCTCGATTTATTCCTTGTTTCTTACGCCTGAGCGGTCTCCGCAGCTTCAGCCGTCTGCGCCGCATCCTCTGCAGGCTCCGCCTCCGCCTCGCCGACCTCGGTCTCAGGCGCAAACGCTTCGCCCTGTCTTCCTTCGATTACAGCGTCGGCCAAAACAGAAGAAATCAGCTTAATTGCACGGATCGCGTCATCGTTACCGGGGATAATATAATCCGCATCGTCCGGATCGCAGTTTGTATCGACAATCGCAACCACCGGAATGCCCAGTTTTTTCGCTTCGAGAACAGCGATCTTCTCTTTTCTCGGATCAACAATAAATACTGCGTCCGGAAGCTTTTCCATGGTCTTGATACCGCCGTAATTCTTTTCCAGATTGAAAATCTCTTTCTGAAGCGCAGCAACCTCTTTCTTCGGAAGCAGATCGAACGTGCCGTCCGCCTGCATTTTTTCCAAGCTGTTCAAACGGCTGATGCTCTTACGGATGGTTTTAAAGTTGGTCAGCATACCGCCCGGCCAGCGGACGTTTACATAATACATGCCGCAGCGCTCAGCTTCTTCCTTGATGGTGTCAGCCGCCTGCTTCTTTGTACCAACGAGCAAAATATTGCCGCCGTTTGCAGACAGGTCGCGTACAAACATATACGCTTCCTCAAACTTTTTAACGGTTTTCTGCAAATCAATGATATAAATCCCGTTTCTCTCAGTGAAGATGTACTCCGCCATTTTCGGGTTCCACCTTCTGGTGTGGTGTCCGAAATGAACACCGGCTTCAAGCAGCTGCTTGATCGTAATAACAGACATAAGTCTCCTCCGGTTTTTCCACCATATGAGCTGCTGCCGCCAACCTTTCGGCACCGAGCGGCTCTATGCCCCTATGTGTGTATTAAATTTTCTGCTTATTGCAGACTTAAATATTTTACCATTTATATATGATGTTTTCAAGACCTTTTTTAAAATTTACAAAAATTTTACATCTATTGTATCATATTCATGAAACATTCATTCAAAAAAACTGCGTTTTTTCTTCTTTTTTTCCTCCTTACAGGAACATCGGCACTCATCAATCACAATATCCACCAAAATCACATCTTCCCCGAAGCGAACAATTTTGCACCAGGGGATAACCAACTCTTCCCCTTTTGAAAAACCGGGCAGCGAACAGTCGCCAACTATCAGCGCCACAATTTTCCCCTCGCACACTTCAAATTGAATATCCGTCACAAATCCAAGATTGCTTCCGTCCCGAATATTGATTACGTCTTTCTGCCCCAGATTGCTTGTCGAACACCGTTCCATATTGCGCCTCCTCTGTATTTCCTATTGCTAATGATATGTTTTTATGGTAAACTACATGCAAAAGAGACAAAATCACTTACTGTCATAATACTGCGGGGTGATCTTTTTGAGCGAATTTATCACATCGGATTTTGTAAAAAACGCGCTTCCAAAACGAAAGCGGCAGTCCAATAAATCTACCTACGGACGCGTACTGCTCATCTGCGGCAACAATTCTATGCGCGGAGCGGCAGCGATGGCAGCGCGCGGCGCGCTGCGAATGGGCGCTGGACTTGTAACTGTAGCATCCTCAAAAGCAGTGATCGACACCCTCGCGGTGTCCCTCTGCGAACCGATTTATTTAGACACGGAAACCGGCGGTTTTTTTCAAGCGGCTACGCGAATGCAGGTCATCGGCATCGGGTGCGGTCTCGGCTGCACGGAAAAAACAGCCGCATGGACAGTTGAATTTCTTTCATCTGTCGGCGCACCGCTGATTCTGGATACTGACAGTATCAACGCACTGAGCGGGCAGTCAGCGCTTTTGCAAGGGGCGAAGCGTCCGGTTTTGCTCACGCCGCATCCTCTGGAATTTTCCCGTCTGACGGGACTCTCCGTAGAAACCATTCAAGCCGACCGTGAAAGCATTGCAAAGCGGTTTGCCGCCCAATACGGCGTCACGCTTCTGTTGAAAGGGGCGAACACCGTAATCACCGACGGAAAAACCGTATACATCAATCCCACCGGTTCAAGCGCACTTGCCAAGGGCGGAAGCGGCGACACGCTTTTGGGTATGATCTGCGCGTTTGCGGCGCAGGGCGCGTCGCTTTTAGAGGCGGCGGCCATTGCGGCCTATCTGCATGGACTGGCTGGCGAGCGTCTTGCCAAAATCTATTCGGAATACGGCGTACTTCCGAGCGATCTCCCCGAAAAAGCCGCGCAAATTCTGGCCGAATGGGGATTCTAAAGGAAAAGACCGCACAGACAGACGCCGTTTGGCAAATCTCCTGCGGCGTAAATACCCCAATCAAAAGTGCGGCGCCAATCCGCGAGTGCAGTACAAAAACGGTGCAATACACATATATATTCTTTTCATTGGAGAAAATATTTTTCAACTATTTAAACGTACCCTCATAGGGGTAACTACAAATTTTAAGGATAGGCAGGTGTTGCATTGTCAGCACCTGCCTGTTTCTTTATGCGCTTTTGGTGATGTTCAGATTTCCAACCACGCCAATGTCCGTGTAGTGGATCTCCACGGTCTGCCTGACATGCTTGGATCACTTCACGTCCTTCTCATGCACCACGATTTTTTCAATGAACAGCCGTAGCAGTTCCGGTGTCAATTCCTGAATGTCCGTATAGCGTTTGGCCCTGGCAATGAAGTTGTCCGCGCCAGATACTGTGGCTTTCAGTTTGGCGACCTCCCGATTCTTTTGCGGGATGGCGGTTTTCAACTGTTCCTGCTCCGCCACATAACTTGCGGAGAGAGTCTGGAACTGCTCCGTAGTGATGCGCCCCAGCACCGAGTCCTCATACAGTCGCTTGAAGATGGCCTCCAGTTCCGCCTCGCGCTGAGCCTTGGCTCGCTGAACCACCCGGATCTTCCGGATGGTGTCCCGCACAAACCATTCATTGAACAGATTTTTGAAGAGCATCAGGGCGTAGCATTCGCGGCAAATGGCTCCGGATACCAGAGCAGGGACGAATAGTCGCACCGGATCAGCCGCTGGGCATCCTCCCGGATCAGCCGCAGGAACCGCTTGTGCTGTTGTTCCCCCTGCTTCTGCTTCATCTCCAGCACGGCGAAATCCCCTGTGGGGTCGTAGAGCCGCAGCCGCAGCTTCTTCCGCACCTCTATGCCGGACTCCTTATCAAAAAAATCGCCGTCATACTCCGTGTCAAAGTAGAGGGAGCGGAGAGGATACCCCTCCGACCCGTTGTGCGGTTGTGCGGATCCTCGTGGAGCAGCTTCCGGAACTGGTGCGTTTTTGCCATAAGGTCCGCGGTGTTGATCAAATATTTCCGCTCGTTCCGCAATACCTGCCGCAAGTGATCTCCTCCTTTCAGACAGCCGGAATTTCATCGGTCATGCCGCCGATCACATAGTGCGCCCGGCCGCCAATTTTCGCTTCATACAGAAGCTTATCCGTCTCCTTGTAGACGTTCTCCCAGTCATCCGAATAGGAAAAATAGTATCCGCCGATGCTACAGGTGACCGGGATGGAGCGGATCTGTGCGACCAGAGCCTGAAACTGCTCCAGCAGGCTGGTCAGCAGCTCTCGTGGGATGGCCTGCTCCAGCACCACCGCAAATTCGTCGCCGCCCATACGGCCTGCCTGTCCATACTCAGAAAAGATATTCTGCAAGCATTCCGCCACCTTTTGCAGGACCAGATCTCCAGTGGGATGACCCAGACTGTCGTTGATTTCCTTGAAGCGGTCCACGTCAAGGAACAAAAAGCATCCCTTCTGATGGGAAGAAGCATTCTCCTGAAGCATCCGGCGAAAATAGGTAAGGAACATATTCCGTCCCATGATGCCGGTGAGCCCGTCCATCTGCCCCAGATATTCCCGGTAAACGAGATATTGGAAGATCATCATGAACAGCAGCCACACGAACCCACTCAGGGCGAGGATCGCCACCAGGAACTGGATCTGAAGCAGAAGCAGGTCATATTGGACCATCTCGTCCAGTTCCAGGCCGTGAACAGACATCATATACGCGGTGCGTTGGGCAAAGTAGATCGCGGAGCCAGTGGCGATGCAGAGCACGACGAGAGCAAAACCAATGAAAAACAGGTTTGACCGCCGTTTTCTTTGGATCGTCTTGTTGCCCAGGTCGATATAGGAGCGGATCTTCTTCGCGGCAGCGGAGCAGGAAAACCGCCAGGCGGCCTCTGAGATCAGCACACACATCAGAACCAGAAGCAGGTCGCTCAGGTCGGGCAACTTGGTCAGCCCGGTGAAAAAGCTCGCGCCCTGTTCCGGGAAGAACAGGCCCATGACGGTGTAGACCAGGATCGAGTGCAGCCGCCGACTGCACACCGCCACGAGTCCGAGAAAGACCGCCGGATGGCGGCGTCTCTTTGCCCAATAGAACATCAGGCCGACCAGAAGGCCGAACAGCGTTCTGCTCCCAACGCTGAGCAGGAGGCTGGCGACGGGCGCGCCGCTCATCACGGGGGAGAAGATAACGTCCCCCGCCATCACATAATAGGCCGACGCCTTATATGCGCTGCAAAATCCAAACACCGCGCCGATCCCGGTCGCTGCCAGCGGCCCCAGAAGAATCCCGGCGATCAGGATCGGGATAAAGGCATAGGTGATGGAGACCGGCGGAATATGGATGTATCCCAGAAAGGTAAACGACATGAGAATCTCCAGCGCCAGCAGAACGAAAAACACATAGACATTATATCTGCTTTTCAAGCGGTTCGATTTTCGCTTTCTCATACTGCTCCTCCTCTCCGGCGGGTCTGATGACAGCCGTCTGTTTTTCTCCCGTCTTTCCATGCTTTTTCTGTGCCTTTTCCCTGTAAAGCATGTGGTCTGCCTGCTCAAACAGTTCCTCAAAACAACTCCCGTCATTGGGATAGAAGGCGATTCCAATGCTGTTGACAGATGTATATGGTTCCATTTTCACTTTGGTCATATGGCTGATCTGCTCCTGAAACTGGGACAGATCCCGGACATCCCGGACGAAGATCATGAATTCATCTCCGCCAAAGCGCCCCACCACATCATCCTTCCGGAAAATCCCGGCAAACTGTCTGGCTGTCGCGGCGATGATCTGGTCTCCGGCTGAATGACCGTAGGTGTCATTAAAGTGTTTGAAATCGTCGATGTCCGCCAAAAGCAGCGCGTGGCGGCACTTGGGTTCGTCTTCCAGAACAGCTTTGATGGCGGAGATGGAATATTCTTTGTTCCACAAACCGGTAAACCCGTCCAGACTGGCCTTCTGCTCCAACCGATCATGCTCCCGTTTGACATCGGAAATATCCGTGATCACACCGATCATGCGGACGGGTTTCCCATTTTCCATGATAGGGACTACATCCAGCTTGCACCATATATACTTGGATTGTCCCGCTTTCATACGGGCATGATAAGTGGTCTGTTTTCCGGCCAGGATGCTTTCAAAGGCTTTGGCAATGACGTCTGCGTCATCCGGGTGAGAGAAGTACGCCGAGACGGCTTTTCGATACTCCTCCGGAGGTAGAGCGCTGTATGGCTGCACCGCCGCAAGGATCTCCTCATCCGGGATACCGAAAATGTCTTCGGCATTTTCAAAGAATGTATAAAACTGCCGGGACAGATCCACCTCATATATACAAATTTTCGCCGCCCGCAGCGCAACGCTCAGCCGGTTTCTATAGTCATTACAACCGTTGAAATATAAGATATTTGGCTGCTTCATGTGATTTCCTCCTGAAAACAGCAGAATTACCGATGTTGGCCACGGGCGCGCTCTTTTTACCTCTGCTTCACACTATCCTTCCCGCTCTGAAAGATCGGTTTTTATGCAGAAGCGTCCCTTGCCGTTCCGTTTTACCTCATACAGCGCCTGATCCGTCATCTCATAGCACGCGTCAAAGGTGCGTTGGCGGTCAGTCACCAGCGCGCCCACGCTGTATGCAAGGAAGAAATATTCATGTCTGCGCCTCCTTTCGCTCTCTCAGTACCGCGCAATCCGTGGCATTCCCTCAAGGTTCTGCCTCACTGCGCTGCGTACCACCCTTCAAAATCAGCGGCCGGCATGGGCTTTGCATAAACATAGCCCTGGATCAGATCACAGCCGCACAGGCGCAACTGTTCCACTTGAGCCCAGTCCTCGATGCCCTCGGCCACAACAGTCATCTTCAGGTCGTGGGCCAACTGGGTGATCCGCTTGACAACGATCCAGGACTTTTCGTTTTCGTTCAGGAAAAACTGACGGTCCAATTTGACGGTGTTGATATTCAGGGCCTTCAGCAGGGAGAGGGAGGAATAGCCGAAGCCGAAATCATCCACCGAGCAGTGGAAGCCCATGGCCCGGATCTGGTCGATGATATCCGTGACCAGGCGGAAATCCCTGCGCTCCAGCATCAGCGATTCCGTCAGCTCCAGTTCGATCAGGCCGTCCGGGATCTGATAGGACTCCTTGATCTCTTTTAACCGATCCAGGAACGCCGTATTGTTGGAGAGGATATGCGCCCGGGACAAATTGACAGACAGCGGCACCGCGCGCCCCTCTTCCAGCCAGCCCTTCAGCAGCTTGCAGCTCTCCTCAAAGACATAAAAGTCCAGGGAACAAATTTTTCCGTTGAGTTCAAAAAGAGGAATAAAATCACCTGGAAACAGCATACCGAACTGAGGATGCTGCCAGCGGACCAGCACCTCGCCCCCGCTCTTCTGCGTCTGGCCGGGGCGGACTTTGGGCTGGATATAGATCTGGAACTCATGATTCTCGATGGCACTCTGGAAGGAGTCGTCCAACGCGAGTTCCCGTTCGGTCTGCCTGCTGATGGCGTCGTCATAGAAACGGCAGGTCTCCGTTTGCCTCTGATACGTGCTAGCGACCCTTGCCCGGTCAAGCAGCACCAAGAAATCGCTGTCGCGGTTTCTGACCAGATAGGCGCCCTGAGCAATGGAGCTACGGTCAATGTGGAAGCAACTGGTCAGCCGTTCCTCCAGCCCCTCCAGCATTTCATCCAGCCGGCGGAGGGTCTCCTCTCTGCCGCACCTCAGCAGCAGGAAGAAGTGGTCATCCGAGGTGCGGGCCAAAAGCTCGCCCGCGTGTATGTGCTCCCGCAGGGTAAGGTATGTTTGCAGCAGGATCTGGTCGCCGTCTCTTACGCCAAAGCGCTGATTGAACCGCTTGAAGTTCCGGATATTCAGGTAGAGGATGGTATATAGCTGATGCGGATGCTCCCGAAGCAGACGCTCCCCTTCCATCAGGAAGGCTGTCTTGTTCATCCCGCCCGTGAGCGTATCGGTCAGCGCAACGGTCTGGATCTTTTTCAGTGAGTGGTGGGAGCTATGGCGGATATAGGCAAGGATCAGGAATGCGCCCAGTATCAGGAGTCCGGTGATGAGCACATAGCGGACCATATAGCGCCCGGTCCCCTGGCTGAACAGATCGGCGGGAAGCAGAGTCAGCAGGATCCAGTCATTGATGCCCAGAAAATCATAGCCTAGCATCATCGGCCTTCCGCCAATATTTTGTAAATAAGTAACGCCGGAGCGCTGGGCCTGGATATCTTCCCGCATACGCTGGATCTCGGCGGCCTCTTCGCTGTTGGGCTCTTCCTCAAAGATGGTATACAGGTCATAAAAGGGCGCTGTATCTTCAGCGGAGACGATCATCGTACCCTGGCTGTCCACGATGCAGCTCATGCCCTGGTTTTCAAAGTCCACTTCCTGAAGCATCTGCTGAAGCAGGTCGTCTGTACGCACCCCCACCAGCAGGTCGGTGGTGCCGTCGGTTCTGGAAATGGGAGCGGTGAAAAACACCTCGGTGTGGTCGTGGGGACCTGCACCGGCGAAAAAGATGCTGGCCTGCGTGTAAAGCTCCGCCCCCTCCTTCAGATGGGGCATCAGCTCCGTGTGCTCGGCGGTGGCGGGAAAGATGGTCCCGTCGGCCTGCACGACGAAGATCTCTTCCATCTCCAGATACTCGGCCTTCCGATCCAGCAGTTCCTCGGACAGAAGGAATACCGGCATTTTTGAAAAGGTATCTGCCAAATTGCGGATGTAGTCCGAGCGCATCTGCATACGGGAGGAGATGTTGCTGGCAAGCTGTGCGGAGATGTCGTCGGCATAGCCCTCAGCATTCCGCTGCAGCTGATTGTGCAGTCCAAAGGTGTTCAGCACCAGCACCGCCAGGATCGCCGCCATAAAAAGTCCGATGAGAATGGCCGGCATTGCGTATCGAACGCCGGAAGTAATCCGATCATTTGAATGCTTTGCATACTTTTTCATTTTTAAACCTTCCTTCTGAAGTCAGCTGGTCTAAGGCGGCATGTGTTCCGCGCCAGAGTCCGAACAGCAAGGAATTGTCGTCCTGTGTACACAGGCGACAGCTCATATGAGATGTCGATACCTTTCTGTATGCCGTTTTTACAGCAGGTGAAACTGGCTTTTATAGAAAAACTTACTCTGTCCGTGAGGTATTCATTGACGCCCAAAGGGTGAGCGGTTACATTTTTTCGACAAAAAATGTAACATATATCTAAATTATAACAGGGTACGAAATATTTGTACAGGGTGAGATCTCACATTCTCCCATACAAATATGATTTACCGATGTTGATACACCAATTTCAGCAAGTATAGGGGTGGCATGTACGCCGCAAAGTGGAACATCTTATGATGAATTAACACAAGCTGCTGATTGGGCAAGGCTCGCTATAATGTAGCAAGCCTTGCCTGTTCAAATTACCTACATACAAAGAAAGAACTGCCACATCGCTGTGGCAGTTCCTTTCACTCTGGACGATTTCGGTGATACCCTTATGAGGCCGGAGCATTCGCTTCCCTGTTTTGATTACTTATACTTACGCTTGCGCGCCGCCTCAGATTTCTTCTTGCGCTTAACACTCGGCTTCTCATAATGTTCTCTTTTGCGAAGTTCGGTAAGCACACCGGATCTTGCACACTGGCGTTTAAAGCGGCGAAGAGCGCTGTCAAGAGATTCATTTTCTTTCACTCTGACTTCTGCCATCTGAATTTTCCCTCCCCTCGCCATTGGACAATTGCCCAATCAAAGAAATAATTACACTTTATTATAGCGTTTTCGTTCTAAAAAGTCAATAGAGAAAATAGAATTTTTTGAATTATTTTACTACAATATTGACGATTTTGTTCGGAACAACAATTTCTTTCACGACAGTTTTGCCCGCAGACGCCGCAATCAGGCGTTCGTCTTTTTTCGCTGCCGACAGCGTTTCCTCCTTGCCGAGCCCTGCCGGAAGCATCATAGTTCCCTTAAACTTTCCGTTTACCTGAAGCGCGATTTCAACCGTCTCGTCCACCGTCTTTTCCGCGATGTACTGCGGCCATGCCTCAAGCGACAAAAGCGTGTCGTGGCCAAGCTGCTGCCAGACCTCTTCGCAAAGATGCGGCGCAAACGGACAAAGCAATTTCGCCAAAGTTTCAAGTTCACGCTTTGTCAGTCCGCCTTGATCGTATACTTCGTTTAAAAACGCCATCATAGAAGCAATCGCGGTATTGAACTTCATGCCGTCAATATCTTCCGTGACTTTTTTAATCATCTTATGCATACTCGATTCGAGTGCTGGTGTAACCTCTCCCGACCGCACCATATCGGTCAAAGCCGCAAAACGCTCCAAAAAGCGCTTGCATCCGCGAATGCTGGCTTGCGACCAGGGCGCCGATTTCTCAAAGTCACCGATAAACATTTCATACAGCCGCAGTGCGTCCGCGCCGAATTCTTTCACAACGTCATCCGGATTGATGACATTGCCGCGCGACTTGGACATTTTTTCACCGTTTTCGCCGAGAATCATGCCGTGCGCCGTCCGTTTCAGATACGGCTCCGGACAGGAAAGAATGCCCATATCATAGAGGAACTTCGCCCAGAAACGGGAATACAAAAGGTGCAGCGTGACATGCTCCATGCCGCCGTTATACCAATCGACCGGCATCCAGTAATCAAGCGCTTCTTTTGCAGCGAGCGCCTCGGTATTCTTCGGATCGCAGTAGCGCAAAAAATACCAGGACGACCCCGCCCAGTTCGGCATCGTATCGGTTTCACGCACAGCGGAGCCGCCGCAAACGGGACAGGCCGTTTTTACCCAGTCCGTAATCTTGGAAAGCGGCGATTCACCCGTGTCCGTAGGCTCATAATCCTTGACTGCGGGAAGCAAAAGCGGGAGATCTTCCTCTTTCAGCGGCTGCCATCCGCAGGTCTCGCAATGTACCATCGGAACCGGCTCGCCCCAATAGCGCTGACGCGAGAACACCCAGTCGCGCAGCTTAAAGTTTGTCTTCTTCAAGCCGACGCCCTGTTCCGTCAGCCACTCGATGATTTTTTCTTTCGCTTCGGCAACCTCCAAGCCGTTCAAAAAGCCGGAATTCACCAATTTGCCGGACGATACGTCGGTAAACGCAGCTTCTTGTACATTGCCGCCCGCAACAACCTCTATAATGGGAAGATCAAATTTCTTGGCAAAATCCCAGTCGCGCGTATCGTGCGCGGGCACAGCCATAATAGCGCCCGTTCCGTACGTAGAAAGTACATAGTCCGATACAAAAATCGGAATTTTCGCACCGTTTACGGGATTGACAGCCATCACGCCGTCAAGACGAACGCCGGTCTTGTCTTTGACCAGTTCCGTGCGTTCAAAATCCGATTTGCGCGCCGCTTCTTCGCGGTAAGCCTCGATCTCGGCATAATTATTCAGCTTATCTTTCCACTGTTCAACCAGTCTGTGTTCGGGCGCGATCACCATATACGTCGCGCCGAACAGCGTGTCCGGCCGCGTCGTATACACGACGATGTCGTCCCCCTCAGTGGATTTAAATGTAACCTCAGCACCGTGCGAACGACCAATCCAGTTGATTTCCTGCGTTTTTACCCGCTCGATGAAATCCAAATTCTGAAGATCGTCGATCAATCTATCTGCATAATCGGTAATTTTCAGCATCCACTGACTTTTAACCTTATGCACAACCTCGCTGCCGCACCGTTCGCAAACTCCGTTGACTACTTCCTCATTGGCAAGCACCACTTTGCAGGATGTGCAAAAATTGACATTCATTTCCTTTTTATAGGCCAGACCGCGTTTGTACAGTTGAATAAAAATCCACTGCGTCCACTTATAGTAATCCGGATCAGTCGTGTTAATCTCACGCGACCAATCAAAACTGAATCCGAGCATTTTAAGCTGCTGCTTAAACCGTGCAATGTTCTGCTCGGTAACCAGGGTGGGATGAATTTTATTTTTTATCGCATAGTTCTCCGTCGGCAGACCGAATGCATCCCATCCCATCGGGAAAAGAACGTTGAAGCCCTGCATACGCTTTTTCCGCGCGACAATATCCATCGCCGTATACGGGCGCGGATGGCCGATATGCAGTCCCTGTCCCGAAGGATACGGGAATTCCACCAATGCGTAATATTTCGGTTTGGTATAATCGTTTTTCGCTTCAAATGCATGT
Organism: uncultured Eubacteriales bacterium; assembly: GCA_958414825.1. Lineage (GTDB taxonomy): Bacteria > Bacillota > Clostridia > Oscillospirales > CAG-272 > UMGS902. The sequence continues at coordinate 47,534 of CATYXQ010000001.1, forward strand.
TTTTCATCCCAGATTTTCTGCCATTTGGGTTCAATTTCACTGTAATTATACTTCATTGCTGCCGTCCTCGCTGCCGTCAGAGCGGATATCTTCGGTTAAAAAACGCTTGATATCCACCTGGTTTTCTTCATGATATAATTTTTCCAACTTATAGAAATCGCGCTGTTCTTTCGTGAAGATATGCACGAGCACCGCTCCATAGTCCATCAATACCCAATTTCCGGTACCGCGACCGTCAACCCGTGCCATTGAGACGCCCTGCCGCGCAGTTTGAAATTCCACTTCATCAGACAGCGCATTGACATGCGTCGTGGAACGCCCGCAGCATAGCACATAATAATCCGCTATGATCGTCTGATCCTCTACGTGGATCAATTGAATATCCGATGCACTTTTTTTATATAGAGTTTCTACGCAAAAGCAGGCAAGCCCCAGCGGTTCATTCAAATTAAATTTTGTATCTTCCATCTGTGCTCCTTTTTTATTCTTTTCGGAATGCCATCCGGCGCCTCCGACATTTTTCCGTGCATAAGATCGGGTTCTACATTTACCGATTAGGATGCATCCCTCAAATCTTACTGCCGACCGCATCCGCCGACAGACGGCTCAGCCGTTGCAGCAGCCTCTGCCGTCTATACCCCGGCAGAAGCATATCTGTAAATATCTATATCCTCCGTATGATCGGCAGTATATGACTCCTCGTCCACATTCTCTGTCATAAACAGCGAATACATATATGTGTCTACCGTATCATACAACGCATTGTCCCGGTCAAACATGTCCACAGTCACTTCAAAATTATAGGAATTGAAATATTTATTGATCGCGGCAATTGTAGCGTCCCGATATACGATATAATACCACGTTCCGCTGGTATCATACTGACGCCCCTGAATACCGGGAACTGTCATCATAGTCATCTTGGACAAATCCACCGACAAAGCCTGTTTCGCGAAATACACGACCTGCTGCAGTTCAAGATCGGTCGTCACATGCTTTAATACTTTCTCGGCAACGCTTGCTATCGTAGAAACCGTGAAATTATTTTTAACCTGTTCAATACAAGCGCTGATAAACAGTTTTTGCGCGTCCACACGCCCGATATCGCCTTCAATATACCCACTGCGGAAACGGATAAACTGCTCCGCCTGTTCACCGGTCAGCGTCTGTTCGCCGGGATACAGATCAATATACAGATTCTGCACCGGGTCGCGGTAATACATTCTGCTCGGCACGTTCATTTTTACACCGCCGAGCGCATCTACAATCTCTACAAAGCCGTTCAGATCCATAATCGCATAGTAGTCGATCGTGATACAAAAAACCTGCTCAATGGCTTTTTCCAATTCTTTCACCGCAGCCGAATACGGATCCGCTTCTTTATTCCGCACCGCCTCATTATAAAATGAGGCAAGGAGTGAATTGATTTTATGATTGCCGCGACCGATATCAATATAGGTATCTCTCGGAAACTGCATTAAACTGATCGCACCGTTGGTCACGTCAAAGGACACAATCATCATTACATCCGTATTGAACGCCCAGCGATCCTTGCCGAGAATCAGAAAATTATATTTTTCCATACGTTCCGGCTGATCGACCGTTTCTCCAGAGGGATCGGTAAAAAGGATTGTACTGTCCCCCGTTTGAAACGGAAGATCTACGATCGGTTCCGGCTTGTACAACAGCAAAACCGTCACAATTGCCGCAAGCACGACAAACAAAGCGATCACACAGACAAGCACAACCGTCTGCGCCCGTCTTTTTCTTCGGCCGTTGCGTCTTGCACCGGCATTTACGGATAAATTTCTGTTGTTATTACGTTCACTCATACTTTACTGCCTCTGTTCACTCTCAAGCTTTAAGAGAAACGCGTTGCGCGCGCGAAACGTATCCGGCGCGATTACGCTTCCCCTGCTCATCAAATCATGAATGGTAAGGTCAAACGACAAAACCATTGTCCTATATAAATGAAACTGCCTTGCCTCTTTGGTACCAAGAGTTTGAACGCCGTCCCAGAAAAAACTGCGAAGTTTTTTACAATCGTCAAATTTCCGAAGCGGTTCGATGAAATCGGCGAGATATAGTATACAGTCCAAAAGAGACATATTTTCACTGCCCGCCGTGTGTTTTTTCACTGCGGAAAGAATGTCCGGATCCGCAAAATCCGGATACAGCCGCGGAATCAGGAGCGCCGCTGTTTCGGAATGAAACACGCTTGGGCAATGCAGAATAACATTGTCGATTATTATACCAAATTCTGAGAAGATTTGCAACTGTTTTTTATGGTCGTATTCTTTTGTTATGTCGTGCAAAAGAGCAGAAATCCTCGCTTTTTGAACGAATTCCGGCAAATATATTTGTGCGAGGCGCGCGGCTTCTTTTTCCACGGACAGCACATGCTCGAAGCGATAGGCGCCAAGCGACCGGCCGACCGCACAGCGCAGTTCATCTATTTTTTGCTCATCCCAAGTCATCGCCTGTATAACCCCTGTGTTTGAATGTATAGTTCAACCGAAGCGGGCAGCAGCGCGGAAACAGCTTCTCCTCTTTGCACCATATCGCGGATTTGGCTTGAAGAAACCGCAAAAGGCACAGCCGGGATTTCAATAATATCCGCGCCGTAGCGCCGCCGAAGATCCATTGCTTTTTCTCTGGCTGCCGCCGCTGTTTGCAAATCCCCGAAACGGCACATATACGCGATTTGCGCCATGCGCAGCAAATCCTCAAAGCAATGCCATTGCTCCAGCGTCAAAAGCATGTCCGTCCCGCAATAAACCGAAACAAGATCAGCCGTCGGCAACAGCGCCTTTACCGTGTCCACAGTATAACTCTTGCCGCCCCGGCGCATCTCGATATCCGAAATAAAAACATTATACCCCGGCTCCAATGTTTTTACAGCCAGGCGCAGCATATCAAGCCGCTGGCTGTCGGTCGCACGGTCCTGCCGTATTTTATGCGGCGGTTTTGCAGTAGGAATCATGTACAGCACATCCGGTTTGACGGTCTCGTAAAACGCGCGCAATGCCCGAAGATGCCCGTTATGCACCGGTGAAAACGTACCGCCGAACACGGCAAGCTTTGAAACCTTTTTCACACCAAATCAATCCTTTGTTTTGTCTTTGAGCGTCTGTACAGCACAAACCGGCTTCCGGTGACCGAAACCACCTCCGAACCGGTCGCGGATGCAAGCGTGTCAGCGGCCTCTCTCGCCGTATAGCCGCTGTTTTCGAGTACGCGGGCTTTGATAAGCTCCCGCGCCTCCAGCGCATTGGAAATCTGGCGAACTGTTTCTTCACCGATACCGCCCTTGCCCACCTGAAATATGGTTTCGAGCCCGTTTGCCATGGCGCGCAGCGCCGCTCTCTGTTTACTTGTCAGCATTTTCTTTTTGATTCTCCGATCCGTTTTGACAAATGGCCTCGGCAAACGCCAAAGCAAATTTCCGCATGGCGATTCCCCGGTGACTGATCGCATTTTTTTCCTCAGCGCGCATCTGCGCATAGGATTTCCCCGCCGGCTCGTACCAAAACAGCGGGTCATACCCGAAACCGCCCTCGCCGACCGGCGTCTTTAAAATCCGACCGGGACATTCGCCGCGCACAACAATCTCCTCACGCCCGTCCGGGAACGAACATGCGACAACCGAAACAAAACGTGCCGTGCGGCGCGCATCCGGTACATTTTCAAGTGCGCAAAGCAGTTTTTGATTGTTTTTTTCCGAGTTGCATTCCTCACCTGCATACCGTGCGGAATACACGCCCGGCGCGCCGTCAAGCGCGTCCACCTCCAGTCCGGAATCGTCCGCAACCGTAATATAGCCGAGACGCGCGCCCGTGCGTGATTTAATCAGCGCATTGTCCTCAAAGGTCGTTCCGTTTTCTTCAATTTCATCGAAAAAGCCGACGTCCGCCATGGATACGACTTCCACATCTGAAACAGCGGTGCAAAGCAGCGCCTGCAATTCGGCGATTTTTCCCTTATTGTGAGACGCTAGCAAAACTTTCATCATAATTCCCCTCAGTCAAACATTGCGCGCACAAATTCATCCGAGTCGAACGGCTGAAGATCGTCAATCTTTTCTCCGACGCCGATGTATTTCACCGGAACACTTAATTCACTCTGAATAGAGAAAACGCAGCCGCCTTTCGCCGTGCCGTCCAGTTTAGTCAGAATCAGTCCCGTAATATCCGCCGCATTTTTAAATTCTTTAGCCTGCAAAATTGCATTCTGGCCGGTGGTCGCGTCCAAAACAAGCAACGTCTCCCGCGACGCATCCGGCAATTCCCTGCCGATCACACGGTCGATTTTGGCCAGTTCGTCCATCAGATTTTTCTTGTTGTGCAATCTTCCAGCCGTATCTACGATCAAAACATCCGCATGTCGGCTCTTTGCCGCGCTTGCCGCGTCAAATACAACAGCAGCCGGATCCGATCCCTCGTTTTGCCGAATCAGTTCTACCTGCGCGCGATCGCACCAGACCGCAAGCTGATCGATAGCCGCAGCGCGAAACGTATCTGCGGCGGCTACCACCACCTTTTTCCCCTCGCCGTGCAGCTGCGCGGCAATTTTGCCGATCGACGTCGTTTTTCCCACGCCGTTGACGCCGATGACCAACAGCACGGACGGACTGCCCGCGAGGTGAAGTCCGTCGTTTTCGGGCAGCAGCGAAGCGAGAATTTCACGCAGTGCCACGCGGACGGCCTCGCCGTCGGAAAGTTTTTCTTCTTTTACGCGGTCACGTAGCTTTGCGAGAATCTGCTCGGTCGTACCGACTCCGACATCCGCGCAAATCAACAGTTCCTCAAGTTCCTCAAAAAGCGCCTCATCCACGCGCACAAAGCTTTTCAAGAGCGTGTCGATCTGCCCGACAAACGCATTTTTGGTTTTGGAAAGTCCGGCTTTCAGCTTATCAAAAAATCCCATCTTATTCTCTCTCTCAATCGAATTTTACTTCATCTACATTCAACGCGAGCACCTTGGAAACGCCCCGTTCGGGCATGGTGACGCCGTAAATGCGATCCGCCGCTTCCATTGTTCCCCGGCGGTGCGTAATCAAAACAAACTGCGTATTGTCCGACATACGCTTCACATATTCTGCAAAGCGGGATACGTTCACCTCGTCAAGCGCCGCTTCGATCTCATCCAAAATGCAGAAAGGCGACGGATTGACTTTCAGTATGGCAAAAAACAGCGCGATGGCCACAAACGCCTGCTCGCCGCCGGAAAGCAGCGTCAAACTTTTGATAATCTTTCCTGGCGGTGCGGCTTTGATCTCGATTCCGCTGCCGAGAACATCCTCAGGTTCAGTCAAAATCAGTTCGGCGCACCCGCCGCCGAACAATTCGGCAAACACCTTAGAAAAATGATCGTTGATCCGGTTAAACGCATCCATAAACTGCCCGCGCATTTCATTCTCCAAGCGGTGTATTACCGTGACAAGCTCGGTCTTTGACTTTTGCAAATCTTCAATCTGCGACGCAAGCTCGTCATAGCGCGTTTTGACCTGCGTATACTCCTCAATCGCGCCGACATTGACAGAACCGAGCGACTTTATCTCCCGGCGGTATTCGGTGGCGGACGCGGCAAGCGCGGAACGCTCGGACGCTTCAAGCGGCGGATACCCGAGTTCGAGCGCGGCTCCGTAGGTCAGTTCATATTCTTCAAGCATCCGTTCCGCAAGCTTATCCTGCTCTAAAAGGAGGGAATGCAATTTAGATTCATTTTTTGTATGCGCCAGCAGAATCGTTTCTTTCCGGCTTGTCTTATCCCGAATTTTCAGCCGTGTCTCATTCAGTTTGCGCTCATACTCTGCCGTACCGGATTCTACGCTACCGCGTTGTTCGGTCAAAAGAGAAAGCTTCGTCATATCCTGCGCAACCGATTCACGGTTAAGCGCCTGCGACTGCGCAAAGTTCTCTATATCCGTTTGATATTTTTCCACCGACTGCAACGCGGCTGCCGTCGTCTCCGTCAATTCACGGACGCGCGCTTTCAGCGCAAAGCGCGCGTCCTCAAACGTCTGCGCGTCTTTTTTCAGTTCGGCCAGCAAAACGGAATTTTCGCCGAGGCGCATTTCCATTTCACGGACTTCGTCCAGCACCGAATTTCGCTCGCTGTCTTTATTGGCTCGGAAAATCCGAATTTTCTCAATGCGCGCCTCCGCATCGGCGGCGGCCTTTTGCAGATTCAAAAGCTCATCGCCGAATCCGTCTTTCTGCGTACGCAGACGCTCAATATCCGCGCGAAGTTTTTCGCACAACTCCTCATTGGCCGCAAGCTTTGCGCTCTGCGCCTCCAGCCGTGCGCGCTCAGCCGCAATCAGCGCCTGTACGATCTCGCGCTGAGCGAGCGCGCCCTCTCTGCGCGACTGCACGTCGCGCAGTGTTTTCTCGGCGGCAGAGCGCATCTGCTCTTCTGCAAGAAGCCTTGCCTCCGCCTCCTTGGCCATTTTGCGTAAGGATTTTATCTCGGCCGAACGGGTCAGAATCCCACTGTCCCGGCGCACGGATCCACCCGTATACGAACCGCCCGCATGAATGACCTGCCCGTCCAGCGTGACCACTTTCACGCGGTATTTTTGTTCCCGCGCCATTTTGGAAGCGTTGTCCAGCGTATCAAAAACAAGCGTTCTGCCCAGTATGCTGCGCATAATCTCCGCAAACAGCGGATCATAGTCAAATAAAAGATCGGCTCGGCCGATATATCCTGTATATGTGCGCGCGCGGATCATCTCCTCAGTCTCATCCTGCGCTGTGACCGAGGTCAGCGGATAAAAGGTCGCTCGGCCCGCCCTCGCCTCTTTCAGCGCACGAATCGCAGAAACCGCGACGGCTTCGTTTTCGACGGCGATATTTTGAATATTGGCGCCGAATGCGGTTTCCACTGCGGTTACGTACTGCTCCGGCACGCTGATCAGCTTAGAGAGCGGACCGTAAACCTGTCCGCCCCCAATCTTACCATCCGACGCGGCCTGCATCACAAAACGAACACTGCCGGAATACCCCTCAAACAATTCCTCCATACGTTCAAGCGATTCCGCGCGGTGCAAATACCCGTCCAAACGAAGTTTTTCCTCTGCGGCAGACGCTTTATACTTTTCTCTGTCGGTCTCAGCGGCGTCCACGTCCTTTGCAAGCGTTTCAATCATCAGCGCGGTTTGATCCGCGTTTTCCTGATAAGCGGCAATCTCCGCCTGGATTCCGGCAATTTCCGTCTGCAGCGCCTGCGCGTCTTTCTGCCGAGCCGCGATTTCATCGCTCGCTTTGGCGCTGGCCGAATCATCGGCGCTGACCGTGCTTTCCAGCGCGCCGATCCGTACTTTCATTTCAACCGATGCATCGCGAAGCTTCTGCGCTTCGATATGCTTTTCATCCATTTCTTTTTCAAGCGCGTCCGCTTTCTGCGCGCAGACAACACGGCGCTCTTCAAGACGCGCGCGCTCTTTTACGGCAAGTTCGATTTTAGCCTTTATTTCCTCTGTCTGACAGGCAAGGCGCTGCGCTTCCCTCTCCGCTTCATCGATCTGCACACGGGCTGCGGAAACCGACTCTGCCGATTTTTCCATCAGTTCACGTCTGTGCGCCATCTCGCTTTCTGTCACCTTATACGCGCTGTCCGCCTGATGAATCTGCTCTTTGAGCGCGCTGATCTCGGTCAAAAGCTTTTCGGAGGCCATTTTGCCGCGTTGGCTTTCCTCAAACAGCTTATCGCTCTGCGTCTCCAGCATGTGCAGACTATCCTCGGCCACTTCAAGCTCATGTTCGGACAATTGCACCGCTTTCTGCGCCGCGGCAACCTTTTCTTTTAGCGCGGCGCTGTCAAAAATCCAAAGGCGAACGTCTGCGCGGCGCTTGGCGTCGTAAATTTCGAGATACTTTTTCGCCTTGCGGCTATCCCGCTCAAGCGGACCGACGCGGCTCTCAAGTTCAGCGGCAATATCATTCAGCCGTACAAGATTTTCATCGGTAGCCGAGAGCTTTTTCTCCGCCTCATACTTTTTATACCGGTATTTGGCGATTCCGGCGGCCTCTTCAAAAACATTCCGGCGTTCTTCGCTTTTTCTGGAAAGAATTTCCGAGATTTTGCCCTGTCCGATCACCGAATAGCCGTCCCGACCGATACCGGTATTCATAAACAGTTCATGTACATCGCGAAGCCGAACCGCCTTGCGGTTGATAAAATATTCACTTTCCCCGCTTCGGTAATACCGTCTGGTCACCGTAATCTCATCATAAGGAAGATCCATCCGATGCGCGCCGACACTGTTATCAAACGTGACCGAAACCTCGGCAAAGCTCATCGGACGGCGCGCATCGGCGCCGCCGAAAATCACATCTTCCATTTTGGTTCCGCGGATGTTTTTGCTCGATATTTCACCCAAAACCCAACGCATCGCGTCGGATATATTGGACTTGCCGCTGCCGTTCGGTCCGATTACCACAGTCGCACCGGGTTCAAAGCGCAGCACTGTTTTATTGGGAAAAGATTTGAAACCGTATAATTCCAGTGATTTTAAGTACACGCGCCCCTCCGATTTATCCTGATTTTCAATAAACTCTTAATAAAATATTATAAAGCATCAGACCGTTTTTTTCAACAATTTTCAGCCTTTTTATATGAAAATCCTTTTTCAGCCGTTCCCGGTTCTCCCCACAATATCCAACCGCTTTGGAAATCTCGCCCGGCGCGACCGATACTTCGACAGTCTTTCCGGCACATTCGCCGCCGTATGCGCGCAACTGCTCGGCAATCATACGCCCATACAGCCGTCCCATCGTCATCTCTCCGAGCGCCGGATGAAAAGCGCCGCCCAAAACCTTATCCTCCGAGGCCAGCGACTCGCCGGCGCAAAGACCCACCCGAATCACCGACACGCCGCGCCGCGCAAAAATCCGCAAAATATCGGCCGCACGATCTGCCGCTTCATCGCTTTCAAGCGGTTCGTAAAGGCCGGATTGCATCATGCCGCAAAGCTCCGTGCCGTGAAAACCAACAACCGGATATATGCGCGCGGCCGCAGCGCCCGCATCACAAATAAACGCGGCGGTTCTTTGCTCGCTCTCCGGCGTTGAGGCGGGCAGGCCGACCATCATTTGGCCGACCAGCGAAAAACCATATGCACGCACAAGCGCTGCAGCACGGGCGGAGTCCTCGGCCGTATGACCGCGCCTTGACGCACGCAGAACCGCATCGTCCATGCTCTGTATGCCGAGTTCAATTGTGCGCACGGAATACCGGCTTAAAATTTCCAGCACTTCTACATCGATATAATCGGGTCGGGTGGACAAACGAATCGCCTGTACCTGCCCCCGCTCCACATACCGCTGCGCGGTTTCAAGCAAGGAAATCATCAAAGCTCGGTCGATTCCGGTAAAAGATCCGCCGAAAAAAGCAATTTCGGTTTCAGTATCCCGAGATATGGTCAACAAGGCAAGATCAATCGTTTGAACAACTTTATCGGCGGAAAATGTTTCCACGCCCGAAATAAAGCGCTGATTGCAGAATACGCACTGATTCGGGCACCCGAGATGCGGGATAAACACGGGAATATTGACATGCTTTTTCATCGGTGACTGCCTCCGAAACGATTTTAAGCGCCGGAAATACGGCGCTTAAAACGTTATTTTTGTCCAAAAAGTTCAAGCGCCTGTCTGGCCGCGACTTGTTCTGCCGCGCGCTTGGTGCGCCCCTCGCCGGTGCCAATCACATTGCTGTTCAGCCGTGCTTCCACAGTGAAGCACTTATTGTGATCGGGACCGCGCTCGTCTACCACAAAGTACTCCAACACTTCCCCGCCGGCCTGCTGCACGAACTGCTGCAAAAGCGTTTTATAATCCCGCGCCGCGCCGCTGATTTCAAGCTTGGTAAGCTCAGCTTCAAGCAGAGGTACGAGAAACTTTGCGACCCTATTTTTGTCCATTCCGCAGTCAATAAAAATCGCTGCGAGCAGCGCCTCAAACGCATCCGCCAAAATAGACGGCCGCTCGCGTCCGCCGCCGAGTTCTTCGCCGTGGCCGAGGCAAAGATAAGCGCCGAGGCCGATCTTCCCCGCGAACACGCTAAGCGCCTTTTCGCAGACAATCTCAGCGCGCATCCGTGTCAATTCACCCTCTGGCTGTTCGGGAAACTTTAAAAACAGAAATTCACTTGCAACAATCGATAAAACCGAATCTCCCAAAAATTCTAAGCGCTCGTTGCACTCCACATATGCGCCCTTGCTCTTCGCCTCGTTTGAATACGAAGAATGCGTCAGCGCCGTATCCAACAGCGTGCGGTCATGAAACGCATAGCCAATGGCCGCTTCCAGCGCCGCTCTGTCCTTTCTCAGTCTCTGCATGATTCACTTCCTGTCAAGAGGCTCCGCCGGATCCGCCTGTGCCCGAAGTTCACCGGCATGCGCCGCAATATCATAAATAACCCCTGTATCAATATAAGCCATCGCCTGACGAACCGCATTCAAAATCGCACGCGCATCCGAAGAACCATGCGCCTTGATCACCGGTTTTGAAATACCGAGCAGCGGAGCGCCGCCGTATTCCGAGGGATCAAACTGCTTCTTGAACGAAGTAATCGAAGCGCGGAGAGGAAGCGCGCTGACTTTGGTAAGCAGATTTTGCCCGAACACGCCTTTGAGCGTGCGCATGAAAAATTTGCTTAGCCCCTCGATCGTTTTCAGCATGATATTTCCGGTAAAACCGTCGCATACCAAAACATCGCATACGTCAAACGGCACTTCTTTCCCCTCAACGTTGCCCACGAAATTGACATATTCGGACGCTTCAAGCAGCGCGTAGGCATTTTTATACAGTGCGATGCCTTTCGTCGGCTCGGTGCCGTTGTTCAAGAGACCGACACGCGCGCAGCCGAGACCGTATATTTTCTCCATGTACACGGAACCCATCACCGCAAATTGTTCAAGCGTTTTTTCATCAACTTCCAAATTCGCGCCCGAATCCAACAGCAAAAGCGGTTTTTGAAAAGGCATAATCGTGCCGATCGCAGCACGGTGAACGCCTTTGATTCTGCGGACAATCAGCGTTGCGCCGGCAAGCAGCGCACCTGTATTTCCCGCGCTGACAAACGCATCCCCCTGACCTTTTGAAAGCATCTGCAACCCGATTGCCATAGAAGAATCGTTCTTATCCCGAACCACGCTGAGCGCAGGATCCTCCATATTAATCACCACATCGGTGTCCACAACGGACAGCGGCGAAATATCCAAATCCGACTCCGCAGCAATATGCTCGATCGTTTCTCTGTGTCCGATCATCGTAATCTCGACGCCATACTCCCGGTGCGCCAGCACTGCGCCCCGAATGATTTCAGCGGGCGCCTTGTCTCCGCTCATTACATCTATTAAAATGTTCATTGCTTTACGCCTCTCGACTTCAATTTATAGATTCTGCCATCTCGCGCAACACGGTCAAAGACCGCACGGCAAGCGCCTCATTTTTCGCCCTTTTACCGCCCCTGACACGTTCGCCAAGGGGTTCGACAAGTCCGAAATTGGCATTCATCGGCTGGAAATTGCCGGTATTTTCGGAACTGATATAGTCTGCCATCGCACCGATCACCGTCTTTTTGGGGAACAGCACGGGCGGCTTATCAAGCGCACGCATCGCCGCGTTTATCCCCGCGACAAGACCGGACGCCGCCGACTCCACATAGCCCTCAACACCGGTCATCTGCCCGGCAAAAAACAACTGCGGCCGATTCCGAACCGAATAATCGGCATTCAGAAAACCGGGAGAATGCAGATACGTATTTCTGTGCATCACGCCATACCGAACAAATTCCGCATTTTCCAGACCTGGGATCATGGAAAACACACGTTTTTGTTCGCCAAACGTCAAATGCGTCTGAAAGCCCACCATATTGAAAAGGGACGCCGCAGCATCATCCTGACGAAGCTGCACAACGGCGTAGGCTTCTTTCCCCGTGCCGGGCAACGGCAGACCGACCGGCTTCATCGGACCGTAGCGCAGCGTATCATAGCCGCGCCGCGCCATAACCTCCACCGGCATACAGCCCTCAAAAACGGTAAGCTCGCCCTGCTGTTCCCGGTCAAAATCTTTCAGTACCGCTTCCCTGGCGCCGATCAGCGCCTCATAGAATACATCGTATTCCGCTTTGGTCATCGGGCAGTTAATATAGGACGCCTCTCCCTTGCCATAACGGGAAGCAAAAAATGCTTTTTCCATATCAATGCTCGAAAACTCCACTATAGGCGCCGCTGCATCGAAGAAATAGAGCTTTTTCCCGCCAATAAAACGCCCGATCGCCTCGGAAAGCAGCTCCGATGTAAGCGGACCGGACGCGACAACCGCAATGCCCGCGTCGGGCAGTTCGGTTACCTCTTTTTCGATCACTTCGATATTGGGATGCGTTCGGATTTTGTCAGTGATATAGGACGAAAAGCCTTCCCGGTCTACGGCAAGCGAGCTTCCCGCCGGAACCGCATTTGCATACGCCGCGTCCATAATCAAAGAATTTAAGAGACGCATTTCTTCTTTCAAAAGTCCGACTGCGTTGACAGCCGAATTTGAGCGCAGCGAATTGGAGCAGACAAGCTCCGCAAACTGTGCGCTGTGGTGCGCCGGCGTCATTTTTTCCGGCTTCATCTCATACAGTTTCACTCGAACGCCGCGCTCTGCCGCCTGCCATGCCGCCTCGCATCCGGCGAGTCCGGCTCCGATAATCTCAATCTGTGTCAATTATTCTTCCTCTGCCTGTTCAGCCGTCGGCGCATCCGCTTTATATCCGCACGCCTTATCATGGCAAATCAACTGATTTTTTCCTTTTTTACGATACAGCATCTTTCCACACTGCGGACATTTTTCCCCGGTCGGCATATCCCAAGAAGAAAAATCACAGTCGGGATACCGCTCACAACTGTAAAACACCGTCCGGTTCCGTCCGATCTTGGAAACGATCTTAGCGCCGCACTGCGGGCAGGCTACGCCGGTATCCTTGGTACGCTGCTTTGTGAATTTACACTTCGGATAGTTTGCGCAGGCATAAAAGCTGCCGTATCGCCCGGTACGAAGCACCATGTCTCCGCCGCAGAGTTCGCATTTAAAATCGGCGACAGTCGGTTTTTTTTCTTCCGATTCACCGGCGGCGCCGTCTTTATCGAGCGGCTTTGTGTTTTTACAGGACGGATAGTTTGGACATGCCGCGAACCGACCGTAGCGACCGTTTTTCACAATCATTTTGCTGCCGCATTTTTCACAGATAAGATCGGTCTCCTCGGTCGGCAAAACGATTTTTTCATTTTGATAATTCTGCTCGGCTCCCGAAAGTGCCTTGGCGAAATCCGTATAGAAATCGCCGAGCACCTGCGTCATGGTACTTTCGCCGTGCGCGATGCCGTCAAGCTGATCCTCCATCTGCGCCGTAAACGCATAGTCCACGATCTCCGGGAAATATTCAATCATCAGCTTGGTAGTCGTTTCTCCGAGCGGCGTGGGAACAAGCGATTTCCCGTCGCGCGAGACGTAATTCCGTGCGACAATGGTTGTAATAATCGGCGCATAGGTACTTGGGCGGCCGATTCCTTTTTCCTCCAAAAATTTAATCAGCGAAGCCTCTGTAAAACGCGGAGGCGGCTCCGTAAAATGCTGCTGCGGATCATATTTTTCAGCCGTCAGACGGTCTCCCTCGGAGATCGGCGGTATTTTTTCATTTTCTTCCACGTCCGTGCCGTCATTTTTGGCCTGCTCGTCAAGCGACTCCTCATATACGGCCATATATCCCTGAAATCTTACGGTATAGCCGCTGGTACGGAAGCGATACTCGCCTGCGCCGAATTCAATCGTTTGGGTATCAAAAACGGCAGACGCCATCTGGCTCGCGATAAAACGATCCCAGATCAGCTTATACAGCTTATACTGATCGTTTGTGAGAAATTTCCGAATCTGCGCCGGTTCCAGCGCCGCATTGGAGGGCCGAATCGCCTCATGCGCATCCTGCGCATTTGATTTGGTTTTATATACTCTCGGATGCGGCGGGCAATAACTTTCTCCGTACTTTGCCGCAATCAGTTCCAGCGCGGCGCTCTGCGCTTCGGCAGAAATCCGCAGCGAATCGGTACGCATATACGTGATGATACCCTGTACGCCGCCGTTTTCAGAACCGAGGTTGATTCCCTCGTATAGTTCCTGCGCCACTTTCATGACCCGCTGAGACTGGAAACCCAGTTTGCGCGAAGCCTCCTGCTGCATTGTAGACGTAGTAAAAGGAGGCGCGGGCTGCTTGTTTTTTGCGGCTTTCTTTACCGAGAGACAGGAAAACGCGGCATTCTGCAAAGTCGCCAATACAGCGTCAACGTCCGCTTTCGATTCAAGCTTGACTTTTTGCTTTCCTCTGCCCGCAAGACGCGCCCTGACCGGTTTGTCATCTACGGTTCGCAAAAGCGCATCCAGCGTCCAGTATTCCTGTTTAACAAACGCGCGTATCTCCGCCTCGCGCTCGACAATAATGCGCGTTGCCACAGACTGCACGCGCCCAGCGGACAATCCGCTTTTGACGCTTTTCCAGAGGAACGGACTCAGCTTGTAACCTACAATGCGGTCTAAAATCCGTCTGGCCTGCTGTGAATTTACAAGCTCCATGTCGATCTCGCGCGGATGCTTAATCGCGTCCTTGACCGCGCTTTTGGTCACCTCGTTAAAAGCGACGCGGCAACACTTTTCGGGATCCAGGCCGAGTGCGTTTGCCAAATGCCAGGAAATCGCTTCCCCCTCGCGGTCAGGGTCGGTCGCAAGAAAAACCTTGCTCGCCGCCTTAGCGTCCTTTTTCAAAGCCTTTATCAATTCGCCTTTGCCGCGAATATTAATATAATGCGCCGCAAAGTCATTTTCAATATCCACGCCGAGCGTACTTTTCGGCAGATCGCGGACATGCCCTTTAGAGGCGACCACTTTATAGTTGCTGCCGAGATAGCTTTTGATCGTACTCGCCTTTGACGGCGACTCTACAATAACCAAATTTGCCATTCTATTTCTCTGCTGGTGCAGTTCCTTTCTTACTTAATACATGACCGACAATACCGGTTTCCCGGCAGACTGACAGCCAGTCCCTTCACCGAAAGGGAGATCAGATGCATACTTACATCCGCAACCGTCTGCCCGGTGGCGCTGACAAGCATATCCACGCTCACGCCGCCCTCCTCGGGGAGACGGTCATATACTGCCTTTTCACACTCGGGCAGCATGATAAATTCAGAATTCTGCGCGGTCTTTTCCGCGTCGTACTGCGGCAAACCTGCCGCTTCCTCTGCGAATTCGTCCGGTTCGGCGGCAGGCTTTCGCAGATGTATAAATTTTATGCCGGAATTGCCGGCGCTGACGCCGTAACGGCGCATCGCCCGTTCGGAATCATACCGTTTGCTGCCGATAGCGCAAACATCCACATCCGGGAATGCGGCAGGATCGAACGAGGTCAAAATATCTGCGGCGCAGGTCACAAGCCGCGCGCCGTTTTTAATCAATTCATTTGTACCGGCGCTGTTTGAAAGTCCGACATTTCCGGGAACCGCAAATACCGGACGTCCCTGCCGGATCGCATTCCGCGCCGTAATCAATGCGCCGCTCTGTGCCGGCGCCTCAACGACAAGCGTACATCTCGACAAGCCGCTGATCAATCGGTTGCGCTGCGGGAAATTGCGTCCATCCGGCTCTGTGCCGGGCGGATATTCGCTGAGTAAAAATCCATCATTCAAAATACTTTTGCAAAGTTTAGCGTGCATAGCCGGATACACCCGATCCAGCCCGCACCCCAGCACCGCCACGGTTTCCGCCTGCGCGTCCAGCGCGCCCGCAGCTGACATACCGTCGATTCCGAGCGCCATTCCGCTGACGATCACCGCGCCGGCCGAAGCAAGATCATAGCCCAGGCGATACGCCATATCCCGGCCGTATTCGCTCATGGTACGCGTACCCACGACGCCGATGCAAAGGCGCTTGTCGAAATCCACAGGCTGCCCTTTGAAATAAAGCAGCGCCGGCGGCGTCGCAATATATTTCAGAACAGACGGGTATCGGGAATCGCTGTATGTAAGAACGCCGATCCCCAGCCGTTTGCAGTCCTCCAAAATCCGCTCGGATCGAGAAAGCTCCTTGTCCAAAAGACGCAGACGAATACGCTCCGGAAGCCTTTCAACCGACAAAAGCGCATCGCGGTCCGCCTCATAAATCGCTTTTGCGGACACAAACTTTGTTACGAGCGGCGCAAGATACGGGCTGGCTGCGCCAAGCCGTGTGCTAAGCCATGTCCAATATACGCTCTCACTCATACATATTACCTTTCCGCCGCGGTTATGACCGCTGCATAAATGCAAAAATCGAAGCGGCTGCAGCGGCATTCAGAGACTCCGAATCCGGCCGGATCGGGATATACACGCTGCCGGAACACGCCGCCGAAATTTCCGGCGGAATACCGTGTCCCTCATTGCCGATCAAAAAACAGTCGCTTTGCCCAACGCCAACCGTGTCCGCGCTGAGCGCGCCGGGACGAATCTCGGCGGCAAAGACCCGGCGGCCTGAAGCGATCAGCGCCGAGACGGCCTGCCGCATCTGTCCGACCAAGTCCACCTTGATTTTAAAAAGCGCGCCCATTGCGGCGCGCATAGCGCGGCTGCTGTAAAGATCCGCGCTGTCCGCGCTGAAAATCAGCCGGTCAAAACCGAACGCCGCCGCGCTCCGAACAATGGTTCCCGCATTGCCGGGATCGCGCACCGAGCACAAAAGCATCAGTTTTTCTCCGGCACAGCATTTTGCCCTGCTTTCTTCAAATGCGGGAACTGTTCTGATATTTTTCAAAAAATTCAAAACGCAAATAACGCCTTCGGGAGCCTTTTCACTGCTGATTTTATCAAAAGCAGAGGCGGAAAGCGTAAAAAAACGTGTGTTTTTATATACAGAGATTCCGCGCATCGCATACAGCGTTTCGGATACAAGCGTCCCAGTCTGTCCCTCGCGCAGAAGCACCGCCTCAATCCCGGTACGGCGTCCGACCGCCTCGGAAAATAGTTTTGCTCCCTCGCACAGAAACAATTCGTCCTGCTCCCGATATTTTTTATCCGCAAGTTTTGCATATTTGACTACAACAGGATTCGCTCTGCTGCTGATATACACGTTTTCAAGCACAAGCGGCCTCCAAAAAAGCAAGATTTCCGAAATGCGGCGCATTCATTTAAAAGCGCCCTTAAAAACGCCAAAAACCCGGCTTTTACCGGGTTTCTTTTTGAATTAAAGCGCGGCTTTCGCTTTTTCAACCAGAGAAGCAAACGCTTCCTTGTCGCAAACCGCAATCTCAGAAAGCATTTTTCTGTTCAGTTCAATACCCGCGAGCTTCAGACCGTGCATAAGCGTCGAATAATTCATGCCGCAAACCTTAGCCTGCGCGGAAATTCTGGTGATCCAAAGAGAACGCATGTCTCTCTTTTTCATCTTTCTGCCGGCGAAAGCATAGTTGCCGCTCTTAAGCACGGCCTGCTTCGCCATCTTAAAATGTTTGCTCTTTGCGCCCCAATATCCCTTTGCAGCCTTTAATACGCTTTTTCTTCTCTTGCGCGTCATCATAGCGCCTTTTACTCTAGCCATTTTATTGAATCCTCCAAATTCCTGATTTTACGGCGCCCGATTATTTCTGAATGAGCGCTTTGATTGTGGGAGCCATCGAGGTGCTGAGGTATGCGCCCTTGCGAAGCGATCTCTTGCGCTTGGCCGTCTTGATACCGAGCTTATGACGATGCTGCGAATGATTCATTTTCACTTTTCCGCCGCCGGTAACGTCAAACCTTTTTGCCGACGCCTTATGTGTCTTGATTTTTCCCATGGTTCTATCTCCTTTTGATTTTTTCAAAAAATATGCAAATTCCCGAGAATTTACCGGATTATTTCTTCACGGGCGACAAAACGACAGACATAAATCTGCCCTCCATCGAAAGGCCTTTCTCAGAAACGCCCGAACCGCTGCACGCCTCAAGGAATTTCTCCAGCATGGAACGTCCGATATCCTGATGCGCCATTTCGCGTCCCTTAAAACGGATAATCGCCTTAACCTTATCTCCGCCGTCCAGAAACTTGCACGCCTGATTGACGCGAGTCTGAAAATCATGCGTATCGATCCGGCAGGACAATTGCACTTCTTTTACCTTGACGATTTGCTGCTTTTTGCGCGCCTCTTTCTGTCTCTTGTCCTTCTCAAAGCGATATTTACCGTAATCCATAATGCGGCATACCGGCGGCTCCGCCTGCGGAGACATCATAACAAGATCCAGTCCCTTGCCGTAAGCGAGTTCCTTTGCATCCTCCGTAGAAAGAATGCCGATCTGTTCGCCGTCTGCCCCGATAACACGCACTTCTCTGACTCTGATATCGTCGTTAATCTGTGTCGAATCCTTTGCGCTAATGCTGAACACCTCCAATAAAAAATAAATGCGAAGAAAAATTCTCCGCATACAAATAATGCACCCAGCCAGATGCATTTTCTGAGTATTAACCGCAGCCGCAGAACGCTGCCGGGTGAGAACGGAGTACATTCTTCTTTATTGCGCTGAAATTATAGCATATCCGCGCCGTCTTGTCAATGTTTTTTTGAATTTTTTTCGCAATTTCGCAAATCTCAGGAAAAAAACAAAAAACATTGCACTTTTTTAATTTGACCTATAGAAATCGGAGCGTATATATGATATACTATTAAATTGAAATATTATTGTTAAGCGAAAGGACTGCTACGGCAGAAAAATATATGTCAATCTCACTGCATTCAACCGACCGGTACAGCGTTCCGGTCTTACCGCTGAGGGGTATGGTTGCATTTCCCTCCGTTCCGCTCAGTATCGAGATCGCACGCTCAAAATCGATCGATGCGATCCGCGCCGCCGAACAGAGCGACGGATATATTTTACTTCTGGCGCAAAAAGATCTGTCTGTTGAAAATCCTCAAGCGGACGATCTATTTGCGGTCGGTACCGTTGCCAAAATCAAGCAATCCATTAAAACATCTGAGGGAGCCGTGCGTGTTCTGCTTGAGGGGCAGAGCCGTGCCGAAGTCGCAGCATATACGCAGGACTGCTCTTATATCCGCGCGTTTGCGGCTCTGCAAAATACCGCAGAAGCCGAAGCATCCGTACAGTCGGAAGCGCTGATCCGTCAGGCACATGCCGCGCTTACGCGCGTCGCAAAGCTGATGTCGAAAATTTCGGATGAGCTTGTTTTTGCCGCGCAGGCCATCAGTCAGCCCGGACTGCTTGCAGATTTCATTGCCGTAAACTTTCTGTTCCGATACGAAGACAAACAGGAAATCCTGGAAATATTCGATCCGCAAGCGCGGCTGGAAACCACCGTCGCACTGCTCCGGCAGGAAGGCAGGAAGAAGAAATCCTGCATTGTGAAATGGATATTCACAAAAAAGTACGCGCGCGGCTGGAAGAAAACCAGCGCGACGCCTACCTGCGCGAACAAATGCGCGTCATTCAGGGCGAACTCGGCGACGACGGCGCGGACGACGCCGATGAATTTTTTGACCGCATTGAAAAAGCCGCGCTTCCTAAAGAAATCGAGGAAAAGCTTGAAAAAGAGGCCGCGCGCCTTGCCAAAACACCGTACGGATCAGCGGAAAACAGCGTTTTGCACAATTACCTGGAAGAATGTCTTGACATTCCATTCGGCAAATATACGGAACCTGTTTTCGATCTCGAACAGGCGAGCAAAATCTTAGAGCGCGATCATGACGGATTAAACGAGGTCAAGGAACGCATCCTGGAATTCTTAGCCGCTCAGCAATTTTCCGGTCAAAAAGGGGGGCAGATTCTCTGTCTCGTTGGGCCTCCCGGCGTCGGAAAAACCTCGATTGCCGCTTCGATTGCCGAAGCGCTCGGCAGAAAATATGTGCGCGTATCGCTCGGCGGCGTGCGCGATGAAGCGGATATCCGCGGGCACCGCAAAACCTATGTCGGAGCGATGCCCGGCCGTATTGTCGCTGCTCTGCAAAAGGTCGGCGTGATGAATCCTCTGATACTGCTGGACGAAATCGATAAGCTGACCAATGACGCGCACGGCGATCCCGCCTCCGCGCTCCTTGAGGTGCTGGACAGCGAACAAAACAAATCCTTCCGCGATCACTTCACGGAAATTCCGATTGATCTTTCCGAATGCGTATTCTTAGCCACGGCAAACACGCTGGACACCGTTGCCCGTCCGCTAATCGACCGAATGGAAATTTTACACCTCGATACCTATACGCGCACCGAAAAACTGCGCATTGCCAAAAATCACCTGATTCCCAAGCAACTGCAAAAATACGGGATGACAAAAAAGCAATGCACAATCACGCCTTCCGCCACAGCGGAACTGATCGATTACTACACAGCGGAGGCCGGGGTCCGGAATCTGGAGCGCACATTGGCCGCGCTCTGCCGAAAAGCGGCAAAAGAACTGCTCGGCGGCGCTGAAAAAGTCACCATACGCGCTTCCGATATACCGAAATATCTTGGCGCAAGGAAATTTCTGCCCGAAAAGCTGTCCCCTGCCGACGAGGTCGGCGTCGTCAACGGGCTGGCATACACTTCAGTAGGCGGAGATATTCTGAAAATCGAAGCGGCGGTTCTCGACGGCTCCGGTAAAATCGAGATGACCGGCTCGCTCGGCGACGTTATGCGGGAATCCGCAAAGCTTGCCGTCAGCTACGTCCGGATGATAGCCAAAGACTACGGTATCAACAGCGATTTTTATAAAACCAAAGACATACATATCCATTTCCCGGAGGGCGCGGTTCCCAAGGACGGCCCCAGCGCCGGTGCGGCCATCGTATGCGCGCTGGTCAGCGCGCTCAGCGGCGCGCCGGTTCGGCGGGATGTGGCTATGACGGGGGAATTCAGTCTCCGCGGACGTTTGATTGCAATCGGCGGCCTGAAAGAGAAAACCATGGCGGCCTATACGAGCGGAATACGCACCGTCCTGATTCCCAGCGATAATGTAAAAGATCTTGAAAAAATCGACCAAGAGGCGCGAGCGCATCTGAATATCATCGGATGCCGCAGCATACAGGAAATACTCAATCATGCGCTGGCAAAAACCTCCGCCGCTCGGCGACACACGTCCGCGCGCATTCAAAAAGCGCCCGAAGCCGCCCGCAGCGCAAAGGCAAAACACAGCGGCGCGCATCTGTGAAAGGAACGAATGAACATCAATCTGCAAAATGTAAAGCTGTCAATCAGCGCCGGAAGACCCGAACAGTTTCCGAGAAAAGCGATTCCGCAAATTGCTTTTTCCGGGCGCTCCAACGTCGGAAAAAGCTCGCTTATCAATGCGCTGCTCGGTCGCAAATCCCTGGCGCGCGTCAGCAGCGCGCCAGGAAAAACGATCACCATAAACTTTTATGAGATCGACGGCAAATGCTTTTTAGCCGATCTGCCCGGATACGGGTTTGCCAGGCGTCCTCCGGATGAAAAAGCAGCCTGGTCGGCGCTCACCGACGGATATTTCACGGCAAATCCAAACCGGGATCTTCTGCGCCTTGTCGTGCAGTTGATTGACGCCAAAGTCGGCGCAACAAAAGACGACCTTCAAATGCTTGAATGGCTGGCGAAGTCCGATATTTCCTTTGTAATCGCTACCACAAAAAACGATAAGCTATCCAAAGCCGCCCAAAGCCGCGCAATGGACGATCTTTTCACCTTGCCGTTTGTCCGACATGCAAAAGAGATCATTTCCTGCTCCTCCGAAACGCGCGTCGGCTGTCAGCCGCTCTGGAACGCCATCTTAAAGTACGCCGATCTGATATAGGAGTCAAACATGGATATTTTGGAAATTTACAGTTATATCATCCGCGTTCCGATTGTTTTGCTTGCTCTGACCGTGCACGAAGTTTCACATGGTTACGCCGCCTACAAACTCGGCGATCCGACCGCACGAAACCTCGGACGGCTCTCTCTGAATCCGCTGAAGCATTTGGATCCGCTCGGCGCGCTTTGTATGCTCCTGTTCCGTTTTGGATGGGCAAAGCCGGTTCCGATCAACACGAGATATTTCAAAAAACCGCGGCGGGATATGGCGCTCTCTGCGCTGGCCGGTCCGCTGTCCAATATTTTAATGTCCTTTGCAGCCTTTATCGTAAGCATGTATCTCTTCAAATACGGCTGTCACGACGGCTATGTGAATTTGGATATTCTCAGCGACAAAATCGCTTATCTGCTGTTTCTTTTTCTCTATACTTTCTATCAAATGAATCTGTGTCTCGGCATTTTTAACCTGATCCCCATTCCGCCGCTGGACGGTTCGCGTATCCTGTTTGTTTTTTTGCCGGACAAAATATACTTCGGTTTTATGAAATACGAACAGTTCATTTCTATTGCGCTGATCGTCGGACTCTGGACGGGACTGCTCGACTATCCGCTCAGCTGGGTGATTGGCTCCATTGAGAACGCTTTTACTTTTGTGACCGAATTTCTGCCTTTTCTATAAAAATTTACACAAGCGAGGCTATCATTGTGGAGCAGCTTACCTATAAATTAGATATTTACGAAGGGCCGCTGGATCTTTTACTGGATCTGATTGCCAAAAACAAACTGGACATCGCCGATATTCCAATCGCGCTGATCTGCGATCAATACATGGCTTATATCGAACAGGCGCGCGCCATGGATATGGAACTCGCCGGTGAATTTATTGTTATGGCAAGCGAACTTTTGTATATCAAAAGCAAAGTTCTGCTGCCGCATACCGATCCCGTAGAGGAAGATCCGCGCGCATCGCTTACCGAAATGCTGCTTTTATATAAGCAGGCCAAAGATGCCGCAGAACAACTGGCGCCGATGTATTCCGTATACGGCGGCCGCCTTGAGAAAGAAGAGGATGAGGTTCGCGGAGCGACCGAACTGCCGGACGGCCTTTCACCGGAATTGCTCCGCCGCGCCATCCACGCAGTTTCTGCAAGGCTCTCCGAACTCGAAGCGGCGCATAGCCGTAATCTGTCCCCGCTCGTCCGCGAAGCTGTGGTTCCGGTATCCGAAAAAATCGAAGAAATCGTGCATACCCTTAAAAAGAAGCCGACAACGCTCCGCAGTTTTCTCAACAGCGCGCGAACACGATCTTCTCTGATTGCCGTGTTTATGGCTCTGCTGGAACTCATCAAAGAGCATACTGTCATACTGCAAAGCAAAGACGAGGACGCGGGCAATATCGGCGATGACGTCCTGCTTCACTTGAACGACAGCACCGATCTTCGCATTCCGACAACCGAATTTTAGGAGTTTAAACATGTCCGAGATGTTTTCCATTACCGAACAGGCAAAAGAAATCCTGGAAGCGGTGCTGTTCGCCGCCGGTCACCCGCTAACCTATGAGCGCCTCGCACAGATCTTTGAAATTTCCCCCGAAGAAGTCCGGGATATGGTTGTCGAATATGCCGAAGAATACAACAGCGGCAAGGTCACGCGCGGCATTATAATGCTGACGTTTGAAGATGCCTGTCAGCTTTGCACAAAAGAAGCCTATATACAGGAAATCCGCACGGCGCTCGGCATTCGCCGCAATGGAAATCTGTCTGCCTCCTCACTGGAGGTACTGGCAATTGTCGCCTATAATCAGCCGGTTACCCGCGCTTATATCGATATGATTCGCGGAGTGGATTCAGGCTATGCGGTCAGCACACTGACCGAACGCGGTCTGATTGAATCCAAATCCCGCCTGGACGCACCGGGGCGTCCTATGCTGTACACGACGACATCCGCTTTTCTGCGATGCTTTGGCCTCAGTTCGCTCGATGAACTACCCGAACTCTCCAAAAACGAGGGCGCGCTGCTGGATGCGCTGAAAAATCCGAACGGCGGCCGCACTTTGGAAAATTTTGCACAGGAAAATTGACTAATCTATCGCCATACAGTCAAAAATCAATTAGCGGAGGTGAGCGCGCTGACTGTTCTCTATATCATCTTAGCCATGATTCTGCTGCTTTGCGCGCTTTTGTTCCTGCGCATCCGATTTATTATCGAATGCAATACCGATATTTCGGTAAAACTAAGCATTTTCGGTATAAAATTCAAGCTCTATCCGAAAAATAAATCCAAGATTAAGCTATCGGCTTTTAAAAAAGGATATCCGGAACAGGCAGAAAAAAAGCAGCAAAAAAAGCCTCAAAAAGTGAAAGACGCCGCCGCAACACCATTTACCGATAAAATTTCAACACTGACAAAGCTTGCACGTCTGTTTTTTGCAAGATTTTTCCGCCACCTAAGACTGGACGTTTCAAAAATCCTTATCACGGTCGGCGCAAAAGACGCGGCGACGTGCGCCGTTACCTACGGAATCGTTGCACAGTCGGTCGCCTACCTGCTTGAATTTCTGGATACGCATTTGAAGATCAGCAAAAAGCGGCGGGGTACGATTAATGTGCTCTGCGATTTCACCGCCGAGAACGTGACATATGATATTTTGATCAGCGCTTCCATGACTGTCTGGCAACTTCTTGACATCGGCATATCTTTCGCGTATAATTATCTAAAAGGCGAAGATATTTTCAACATTTTCAAACAGAAACAATAATAGCTACGGAGGACATTACCATGGCGGAAAGCAAGATAAACGATATAATCAAGGTCTCTCTGGAAAAAATCAAAGATATCGTCGGTGCAGAAACAATCATCGGCTCTCCCATCACCACTGTCGGCGGAACAACCATTATTCCGGTTTCAAAGGTTGCCGTCGGTTTTGCATCAGGCGGTTTCGACTACGACACGGATAAGGGGCAAAGCAAAGACGCAAAATCTTCCCTTTTGAAGTCGGCCAATTTCTCGGGCGGCGGCGGAACCGGAATCAGCGTTTCTCCGATTGGTTTTCTTGTAGTAAGCAGCGAGGGACACGTTGAGCTTTTAACAGTAGACAATCCAAACAGCGGCGATTCTATTGATAAGCTGGTTTCTGTCATTGAACGCTCGCCCGAAATCATTTCAAAAGTAAAATCTGCTTTTTCCGGAAAAGCGGAAAAAGCAGAGTAAATAAGCACACCGAATTTGTACCCGCCGAATAGAATCAGCATATCTGCAAAGACTATGCATGTTCAAAGGACGGTGATTTTATGTACAAATTCGGTGATTTTTTACAGCGAATTTCCGCATTTTTATTCCTATTAATAATATACGCACTTATTTGCTGCACAAATGCAAGCGCACGTCCGGCGCTCTCCGCAGAGAGCGCCATCCTGATTCGCGCAGACAATGGCTACCCGATTGCCGAATACAATGCCGATCACAAAAGCGGTATGGCCAGCACAACCAAAATCATGACGGCGATTCTCGCTATCGAAAACGGGGATCTCGACCGTGAAATCACGGTACCCGATCAGGCGATCGGCGTCGAAGGGTCTTCCCTGTATCTGAAGCAGGATGAAAAGATCACAATGCGGGATCTTGTATACGGACTTCTTTTGCAGAGCGCAAACGACGCTGCGGAAGCCATCGCAATCGAAATCGCAGGAAGCATTGAGGCTTTCGCAGATAAAATGAACCAAAAAGCGGAAGAACTCGGCCTCAAAAATACGCATTTCACAAATCCGCACGGTCTTGCGGACGAAAATCATTATACAACGGCGCGTGAACTTGCCATGATTGCAAAATACGCGCTGGAAAATCCGATCTTTCGTGAAATATGTTCCACGCTGCGTGCGACCATTTCCAATAACGGAAACGGGAACCGATATTTGATAAACCACAATAAGCTGCTGGCCGTCTATGACGGCACATACGGGGTCAAAACCGGATTTACCAAGGCAACCGGACGCTGCCTCGTTTCAGCAGCCGAGCGAAACGGCGTCAGCTTGATTGCAGTCACACTGAACGCACCAAGCGACTGGAACGACCATATGTCGCTGTTTGACTACGGTTTCGATACCTATGAATGCATCGAACTTGCCGCCTCCGGCGAAATTCAGTGCAAGCTCCCCGTCATCGGCGGTGTGTCCGAAACCGTAACGCTCACCAATACGCAGCCCTTGCGTGTATGCGTAAAAAAGAATCGCGGCAGTATCGTATCTCGCATCGAACTCAATCGCCCGCGTTTTGCTCCTATCTATGCAGGACAAGTCCTTGGGCGCGTTGTCTTTCTTTTAGACGGCGTCGAAATCGCTTCCGCAAATTTGGAGGCGTCCTCCTATATTGAAAAAACAGAACCGAAAAAGCGCTTTTCAATATTTCAAAAAATTTTTCAGACAGGATAAAAATGGAACCCATCAGACTTCAAAAGTTTTTCACCGACTGTAAAATAATGTCCCGGCGGGATGCAGAAGCAGAAATCGCCGCCGGAAATGTTTTAATAAACGGAAATCCCGCGAAAATCGGGGATAAAATTGATCCTGAGCGCGACGTCGTAGTCTATAACGGCAAGACTATCCACTATCTCCCAGCAGAGCACATCTATATTCTGCTGCACAAGCCGCGTGGCTATCTAACCAGTATGCGTGATGACCGAGGCAGAAAATGCGTCACCGAACTTTTAAGCGGCCTCGGCTCGCGTGTGTATCCGGTCGGACGTCTTGATCTGAATTCAGAGGGACTGCTGCTGTTCACGGACGACGGCGAACTCACCAATCTGCTCACGCATCCAAAACACCACATTCCAAAAGTGTATCAAGTATCGGTGCGCGGCAAATTATCTCCCAAAACGCTGGAGAGGCTCCGGGCTCCGATGCTGATCGACGGATATAAAACCCACGGCGCCGAGGTTGAACTGATTGAACAACATATCGGCGGCGGCAAATTGAGAATCACGCTTTTTGAGGGACGGAATCGGCAAATCCGAAAAATGTGCGAACAGGCCGGCCTTGCGGTCGGTCGGCTTTGCCGTGTGCAGATTGGGGAAATCAGTTTGAACAAGCTCACGCTTGGGAAATGGCGTTTTTTGAATCATGCCGAAATTCGCTATCTGCAAAATTTAAAGAAAGATTTTAACGGGGTTACATAATGCTTATATTAAAACCGATTCAGGAAAAGCGCGTGCAAGAAGCCGTCTGCACACAATGCGGCGCAGAGTACGACGCAGATATGCTCGCCTATGCTGCGCATACAGATGATTTGCTGCTCGGTGTTTGCCAATTTCGCTTTTACAGCAGTTTTGCTTTCATAAAAGATTTAAAACCCGCGCCCGGAACAGAAGACTTTGAAGCCATGTTCCTTTTGGCGCGTGCAGCAATGAATTTCATCGATCTGTGCGGTACGCATACCGCTCGCTGTACAAATGAAACCGGTGAAATGCGTCTGCTTTCGGCACTTGGCTTTCACGAGATCGACCAAAATCTGTATGAATTATATTTGCCTGACATTTTCCATGGAAAATGTGGAGGCTGCGAAAAATAAAGAAGCGAGGCGAAAAACGCCTCTCTTCTTTATTTCGACTTTATTCGACGCGTATTTGTATCAATCCAATAATATGAAGTGTAAAAATTTGGTAATTATTTCGTTTCCATTTCTCTTGAAAAAATTACCATATTATGGTAATATAATAGCGTAATAACAATTTAATTCAAGAAGGAGCGTACATAGCGTAAATGGAACTCAACACTAAAATTCTGATTGCCGATGAAAACCTCGAACAAAGAAATCTTTTGAAAGATAATCTATATCATGCAGGATATCGAAATGTGGATGTCGCTGTCAACGGCGAAGATGCAATTCTCAAAATCAACCGTACACACCCAGACATTGCAGTCGTTGATATTCTGCTAACAAAGTTAGATGGTATCGGCGTACTCCGCAATGCACGCACGATTGATTTTGGAAAAGACATGCCGACCTCTTTCATTATGATTTCCGCCGCCGCTAATCAAAATTTACTGTCCGATGCAACAAAACTCGGTGCGGAACTGTGTCTGCTGAAGCCATACAATTATACCAGTCTGATCGAACACATCGACGCCATTTCCGAACGGAGAGGCAAAACTCGGGTTTCATCTGTACACACAAATGAAACCACGTCGGCGCCTGAAAATCTGGATCTGGAAACGCAGGTTACACAAATTATCCATCAGATCGGCGTACCTGCGCATATCAAAGGATACCAGTACCTGCGCACCGCAATTCTGATGACGATTAACGACAGCGAAATTATCAACTCCGTAACAAAGGTACTCTATCCGTCTGTTGCCAAGAAATACTCCACCACCACTTCCCGCGTCGAGCGCGCCATCCGCCATGCCATTGAGGTAGCCTGGGATCGCGGAGACGTAGACACACTGAACGCTTATTTTGGATATACGATCCAAAACAATCGCGGAAAGCCCACAAACTCCGAATTTATTGCCATGATTGCGGACAATCTCCGGCTGAAACTGAAACTGTTCTAAAGACAAAAACACACTAAGCATAACACAACTTATATGTTTTAAAATGCACCTCAAAAGTACGCCTGAGTGGTTTCAAGATCACAGGTTGTATAAAATGAGGTGTATTTTATTTTTTCTCAACGCATCTCACCAAACAGCAGCATACATCTCTGTATGCCCCGCCCTGCACCGTGAAACCAAAGTCAAGCGCAATTGTTCTATAACAAAAAGGAGCGGCGATAAGCCGCTCCTAAAACCATTGATAAAAATTCTATCAAAATGCAATTTTATTTTCAATATAAGTGCGAAGTTCTTCAATCTTGATCCGTTCCTGCTCCATGGTATCACGATCCCGAACGGTCACGCAGCCGTCTTCAAGAGAATCGAAATCATAGGTAATGCAGATCGGCGTACCGATCTCATCCTGGCGGCGATAGCGTTTACCAATTGAACCGGCCTCGTCAAAATCAACCATAAAGAACTTTGAAAGCTCTTCCTGTACTTCGGAAGCCTTTTCGGACAGCTTTTTAGACAAAGGAAGCACGGCTGCCTTAAACGGCGCCAACGCCGGATGCAGATGCATAACGACTCGCGTATCTCCCTCTCCAACCGTCTCCTCGTCATACGCTTCCACCAGAAAAGCAAGCGCAATGCGGTCTGCGCCAAGAGACGGCTCAATAACATACGGAACATACTTTTCGTTTGTTTCCGGATCAAAATACTCCATGGATTCGCCGCTGTGATTGGCATGCTGGGTCAAATCGTAGTCGGTGCGATCCGCCACGCCCCAAAGCTCGCCCCAACCAAAGGGGAACAAATACTCAAAATCGGTTGTCGCCTTGGAATAGAAGCAAAGCTCATCGGCGTCATGATCGCGCAACTTAAGGTTTTCCTTTGCCATACCGAGGTCATACAAAAACTGCGCGCAATAATCTTTCCAGAATTTGAACCATTCAAGATCCGTCCCCGGCTTACAGAAAAATTCCAATTCCATCTGTTCAAATTCACGAATGCGGAAAATAAAGTTGCCGGGCGTAATTTCGTTTCGGAAAGACTTACCGATCTGACCGACGCCGAACGGCAGCTTTTTGCGCGTTGTGCGCGCGATATTTTTAAAGTTTACGAAAATACCTTGCGCGGTTTCCGGACGAAGATACAACTCGGAAGAAGAGTCCTCGGTGACGCCCTGATAGGTCTTGAACATCAAATTAAACTTGCGAATATCGGTAAAATCTTTTGCGCCGCAGGACGGACAGGCAATGCCGGACTTTGCAATATAATCCGCCATTTGTTCATTCGACCAGCCGGCCGGATTAATATCCAGTTGATTCTCCGCTGCGTAGTCCTCGATCAGCTTATCCGCGCGATGACGGGTCTTGCAGGCTTTGCAGTCCATAAGCGGGTCGGAAAAGCCGCCAACATGCCCGGACGCTACCCAGGTTTCCGGATTCATCAAAATCGCGCTGTCCAAGCCCACATTGTACTTGCACTGCTGAACAAAACGTTTCCACCAAGCGCGCTTAACGTTGTTTTTATACTCCACGCCCAGCGGGCCGTAATCCCATGAATTTGCCAACCCGCCGTAAATTTCAGAACCGGGATAGATAAAGCCTCGGTTTTTACAGAGAGCGACGATCTTCTCCATTGTTTTTTGAGAATTGTTCATTTGTCTTGCTCCTTGATTTATATCTAAAAATTTATTTTTGTTTTGCCATCTCCGTGATTGCAGCAGAAATATTCGGAGTGAAATACCGAACGCCGTCACGATAATAATAGCTGCCGGGGTATTCTATCTGATCGATCTCAAAATTACTGTATGAAAAAATCAAATCAAGATTTTTCAGCAAGTCCTCTGACGTAATATTCGTGCAGAGATATTCTTCGATATTTGCAAAAATATCAACCGCTTTATTCAAATAGGTCACGTTGGTCATTCTCTGAGCAAGCGCCATTAAAAAGGACAGACATGTTTTTTCCCGTGAAAGCGCCGGATTTGTATAGGAATTAAATGCAAGCAACCCTGCAACGTCCTTGCCCGTCAGATTCTGCGTACCGCTTTTCAGAGAAATAGTCAGACCGGATACCTCGTCGGTATAGTCCATATCACATGGAACCGTATATAAAATCTCACCCATTGCATCCGCAACATCGGCAATCTGTTCGATGCTGGTCAGCGCATAATAGTCAATCGCCACACCGGTAATACCCGACATTTTATTAACAAAATACTCAAGTCCCTTGTCATAGTAGAGTTCGCTCACCGTTGTCGTAACGCCGCCGACAGTCAACTGCATATCCGTCGGAATCTGCATATATGTAAAACGCTTTTTTTCCTTATTTACACATACCAAAACAACCGCGTCGGCGCTGACTGTACGGTAGGGATACACCGGCAAAGATCCGTTGTAGCCGATCAGCTTAGCGGAATCCTCAAAATACGGATACTGCGTTTCAATGTCGGGATGATAATTATTTAAAATACTCGGGCGATAGTCCGTGCCGATCAGTAACACATTGAAAGACTCACTTTCATCTTCCGGCTCATCCGGCCGATTCGGTGAATCCACGTCTGAAGTGTCTGAGGAATCGCTCGTTGTCTCCGTTATATCCTCGCCGCTAAGCAAGTCGGTAATACTGTCCGTTACAAACCCGGTTATGAAAAAGGCACACAAGCCGAAAATAAGCAAAGCGATCAGAAAGGTGATAATAAAACTTCGCAAAGAATTCATATCCGCCTCACTCCCTTAAGTACAAATAATAATAATTTATTATATAACAAATTTTTGAATTTTTCAATACGGAAATGGAATTTTGCTTGTCACGCCCCAGAAAAAGTGCTACAATGAAAAAAACAGAGTTTTCGGAGGAAAAAAAGTGCTGCGCAAAAACGATATCCTGACTGCGGAAATTACAGATATGAATATGCTTGGCTTCGGCATAGCAAAGCCAAACGGCTTTGCCGTTTTTGTCAGCGGCGCAGTTCCAGGCGACCGTGCAAAAATCCGCATCATTAAAGTACAGAAGAACTATGCTGTAGCCCGAACAGAAGAAATTTTAGTCCGCTCCCCGCACCGAACAGAAGATGCATGTCCCGTTTCATCCGCATGCGGCGGATGTGCATTCCGCACACTCAATTATACCTATGAGGTTTCACTGAAAGAATCTGCCGTGCGCCAAAGCTTTTTACGGCAGGGATTTTGCGACATACAAATCGCACCGCTGACACACACAAACAGGCTGTCACACTACCGCAATAAAGGACAATTCCCCGTCTCCAAAACGCAAAGCGGGGACATCGCAATCGGTTTTTATGCCGCAAAAAGCCATCGCGTGCTCAACTGTCCGGACTGCGCGCTTCAACATCCTGCATTTGGACCCATTCTCGCCGAAATACGGCGTTTTCTCCTGGAATATAAAATCTCTGTCTATAATGAAGAAACCCGCACAGGACTCTTGCGCCATATTTATCTGCGGATCGGCGAAGCGACCGGCGAAATTATGCTCTGCCTGGTCATTTGCGGCGACCAGATCCCACATGCCGACCGTCTGATTGAGCGCATAACGCAAAACTTCCCTGCTGTGCGTTCAATTTTGCTGAATATCAACACAGCGAACACAAACGTGGTACTTGGGCAGCGGTATATTTCTCTGTACGGCGACGGCGTGATTTATGACAAGCTCTGCGGAGTGTTGCTGAAAATTACCCCCGCTTCCTTTTATCAGGTCAACCGCGACGCAGCCGAACTGCTCTATCAAAAGGCCGCAAAACTTGCCGAACTCACCGGCAAGGAGCTTCTGCTCGATCTCTACTGCGGCGTTGGCAGCATCGGACTTTCCATGGCGCACCATGTACGGCGACTGATCGGAATCGAGGCCGTCCCCGACGCGGTCGAATGCGCAAAGGAAAACGCGCGAATCAACGGGATCACGAACGCCGCTTTTTACTGCGGAGATGCGGCGAACACAAAAGATTTACTCTCTGCCGCAAGCGCATCAGAGGGAGAGATCCGCCCCGACGTCGTCATTCTCGACCCGCCGCGCCGGGGCTGCGCGTCCGCTCTGCTCGACTGGCTGAGCGAACTCGAACCGCGACGCATTGTGTATATTTCCTGCAATCCGGAAACGCTGGCAAGAGACGCGAAACGCCTTACAGAAAAAGGATACGCGATTGGAACCCTCTATCCTTTTGACCTTTTTTGTCGAACAGGGCATGTTGAATGTGTCACGAGTTTTACAAAACAGCCTTCCTGATACCGAATTTTATCAAAAAACGGAGGTACATGTATGCAGTACGGACCAGATCCCAATGTCCTGTATCCAAATGCGCAGCAAACGCGAATCTGTTTTATCAAAAATGCAATAACCCGCCCCGGAATTATAATCGGAGACTATACTTACTATGACGATCCAAACGGAGCCGAACGCTTTGAAGAACACGTCACGCATCATTATTACGACATCATCGGCGACCGTCTTATAATCGGCAAATTCTGCGCGATTGCCCGGGGAATCGAATTCATTATGAACGGCGCCAATCACCGAATGTCAAGCGTCACAACCTATCCGTTTAACCTGATGGGCGGCGGGTGGGAATGCGCCGCGCCCGCACTTGAAGATCTGCCCCTCAAAGGCGATACCGTTGTCGGAAACGACGTGTGGATCGGCCAAAACGTAACCGTATTGCCCGGCGTTCATATCGGAGACGGCTCGATTATTGCCGCAAATTCAGTAGTCGCCAAAGATATACCGCCCTACTGCGTTGCAGGCGGCAACCCCTGCCGAATCATTCGCAAACGCTTTGACGATGCGCTTTGCGATTATCTCCAAACACTTAAATGGTGGGATTGGCCTGCTGAAAAAATCTTTCAAAATCTCGAATCCCTCTGTTCCGCCGATCTTTCAAAGATCCGGAAAATTGACTGACGGCAAATTTCAAAGCCGGCGCCCTAAAAAACACGGCGCCGGCTTTTGCGTATATAAATTTTTTGCTTAATACATCTTTTCGCGTTTCTTCTTAACAACCGAACGATACACAAAGAAAGCTGCAATCAAAACCACAATCACTATCGCAAGAATATATACAGCCATGCCGATACCGCCGTCAATCTTCAGATCCTCCCAAAGATCGTTTACAAGCGCAAGCGTGTCGGCGTCCAGATTGCGGAAGCTCAGTTCATTGTATTTTGCCGCAAAATCAAAGTTTTCGGGATAGAGCACTTCCATAGCCGTTTCGCCCATATCCGCCTTGTAAACTTCGCTTTCATAGACCGCAGAGTTCGGTGAAGCGTAATAAATATACTCCGCATTGGCAATGGCCACCTCTTCGGAAAGCATAAAGTTGATATAGATTTCCGCAAGTTCCTTGTTGGCTGCTCCTTTCGGAATGCAAAAAGCGTCTACAAATAAATTGGTCGCAATATTGCCATCGGCATCGGTTGGATAATAAAACGCAAGTTTTTCGTTGTTCTCGACCATAGAGAGGAAATCTCCCGCATAGTAAGCCGCAATTGCCGACTCGCCCGATTCCATTTTATTGAACACCTCGTCCATAACCCACCCCTGCACCAGAGGTTTTTGCGCCTGAAGCTCGGCAAACGCCGCGTTCCAAAGCTCCGGATCGGTCGTATTGACATCAATTCCGTTTTTATACATGGCCGTGCCGAACGCATCGCGCGAATTATTAAACTGCAAAATCTTTTTGCTGTACTTTTCATTCCACATCAAATCCCATTTGCCGACATCCGCAGGATCCACCACCGTGGAATCATAAATGATGCCAACCATGCCGTATGTATACGGGATAGAATAAGCATCCTCGGGATCATAATATAAGCCTCTGAAATCATCGGAAATATACGCATAGTTCGGAATGCTCGAAAAGTCAATTTTTTCCAGCATTCCCTCCTCAATCATACGCGCAATCATATAATCTGAGGGAATAATTACATCATATCCTGCGGCGCCGCTTTTAAGTTTGGCATACATATCCTCATTGCTGGCATACGTGGTATAAATTACATCTATGCTTTCGCCGTATGTTTCCTCATAATATTTCTCAAACTCGGCATTGACGTCCAGCGATCCCTCGCTGCCGTCGGAAATATACTCGCCCCAGTTATAGACGTTCAAAACGCGGTCCGCCGCAAATGCAGAAAGAGAACACAGCACAAAAAGCGCAGCGGACGCCAAAGCAATCGAAATTGTTTTTTTCATTTCAGTCCTCCAAAGTTACATTGTTTTGGGCAATTTTGTATGCTTTTTATCCCGTCCGGCAAAATTGGACAGGAGCAGCAATACCAAAACCGCAATAAAAATCAGTGTGGAAAGGGCATACATATCCGGCGTAACACGTTTTTTTGTCATGGAGTAAATCCGGATCGGCAGAGTTTCAAAGCCGTTACCTGTTGTAAAATAACTGATAACAAAGTCGTCAAGCGAAAGTGTAAACGCCATAATGAGTCCAGAAATTACGCCCGGCATAATCAGAGGAAGTTCTACTTTCCAAAACGCCTGAAACGGCGTACAGCCGAGATCCATCGCCGCCTCGGTCAAATGCTGATCCATCTGCCGAATTTTCGGCGTGACGGAGAGAATGACATACGGCAGGTTGAACGTGATATGCGCGATCAGCACCGTTGTAAAACTCAAGCTGCTGGAAAGGCCAAGCCGCACGCAGACGAACACAAAAAGCAGCATCATGGAAATACCGGTCACAATATCCGGGTTCATCATCGGGATATTGGTAACGGTCATAACCGCACCGCGCACATACTTGCTTTTCATCCTCGCCATGCCGACAGCCGCCGCCGTGCCGATCAGCGTTGCAATCAGAGAAGAAAGAACCGCTAAAATCAGCGTATTTTTCAAAGCGGCAAGCGTCGCCCCGTCCCGGAACAGTTCACGGTACCAATACAGCGAAAAGCCAGAAAATACTCCGGTCGAGTTGGATTGGTTAAAAGAGAACAAAATCATAACCGCAATCGGCGCATACAAAATGACAAAAATGAGCGCTGTATAAATTTTAGGGAGTGCCCTCATGCCACAAAACCTCCCTCATTATCCGAATAGCGATTCATAATAGCCATGGATATCAGAATGATAACCATCAGCACAAGCGACATGGCAGCGCCGAGGTTATAGTTGTACGCGCTCTGAAACTGCCGCTCAATCGTATCGCCGATCAGATCAAAATTGCCGCCGCCGAGCTTTTGCGAAATATAAAACGTGCTGACCGAGGGAACAAACACCATTGTGATCCCCGAAACCACGCCCGAAGTGCTGAGCGGCATAACCACTTTGAAAAAAGTCTGCGCCGGAGTACATCCAAGATCGGCCGCCGCCTCAAACAAACGCCGGTCAAGCTTGGAAAGCACCGTATAAATCGGCAAAACCATGTACGGCAGATAATTGTATACCATGCCGAAAATAACCGCGCCTGCCGTATTAATCATATGAACCGGCGACAGCCCCAGGGAACGAAGCATCGAATTCAAAAATCCGGTATCCTCAATAATAGCCATAATCGAATAGGTCCGGATCAAAAAATTCATCCACATGGGAAGCATGATCAATATAATATACAATTTTTGCGAACTGGGATTGGCACGGGAAACCGCATACGCCAGCGGATAAGCCACCAAAAGACAGATGACCGTGGCAGCCAGCGCAAAACTTGCAGAGCGTATAAAAATCTCAACATAGTTGGCGCTGCCAAGCTGTTTGATATTGCTGAAGGTAAAATTACCGTTTCGATCTGTAAACGCATAATACAGGACAAATACAAGCGGCGCCAGAATAAAAAGCACAGACCAAAGCACATGCGGGGCGGCCATGATGCGCGCCATCACAGACTTACCGCGCATTTTTTTCGCCCTCCTTTGTCGCAACGGACACATCCAACTCGTCTATATACGAGGAATAATCACCGTAAAGATCGGAGTATTTTGATTTTTTCATAACATGGATTTCATGCGGCAGAATCCGCAGGCCGACTGTTGTTCCCGGTTCGGCATAATCGGTCGTCTGCACCATCCATTTAAAGCCGTCTACATCCACAATAATTTCATAATGTACGCCTTTAAAAGTCACTGTGTCCACCACGCCGTGGATCGGCACAGTATTCACGTCAACAATATCGACGTCCTCCGGCCTGATGACAACATCCACCGGCTCGTCTTTAGAAAAGCCGCCGTCCACGCATTCCAGCGTATGGCCAGAAAATTCCACCAGCTTATCCGCATGCATGACGCCGTCTAATATATTGCTCTCGCCGATAAAATCCGCCACAAAAGCATTGGCAGGCTCATTATATATATCCTCCGGCGTGCCGATCTGCTGAATCAGACCGTTATCCATAACCACCACCGTATCGCTCATGGAAAGCGCTTCCTCCTGGTCGTGCGTCACATAAACGAACGTGATGCCCATTTTCTGCTGTATCTTTTTCAGTTCAACCTGCATTTCTTTCCGCAGTTTCAAATCCAGCGCTCCGAGCGGCTCATCAAGCAACAAAACTTTCGGGTTATTGACAAGCGCCCGCGCAATGGCAACCCGCTGCTGCTGTCCGCCTGACAGATTTTCAACGTTTCTTTTCTCAAATCCGCTAAGGTTGACGATTTTCAGCATTTCCTTAACTCTGCCTGAAATTTCCTTTTCACTCCGCTTAGCAAGTCGAAGCGCAAACGCAACGTTTTCATATACATTCAAATGCGGAAACAACGCATATTTTTGAAAAACCGTATTTACGGTTCGCTTATAAGGAGGCAGATCATTGATACGTTTACCGTCAAAATAAACATCCCCCGTGTCCGGCGTTTCAAACCCGCCGATAATGCGCAGCGTCGTCGTCTTTCCGCAGCCGGAGGGGCCTAAAAGTGTAACAAATTCCCGATCACGGATATACAGATTCATATTTTTCAGAACCTGTGCATCCTCAAAAGATTTCGATACGTTTTTCAGTTCAATAAGCCTGCTCATTTTTTTAAAATTTATACACATCCTTTTTAACCGATTGAACCCGAAATATGCGTGTATTTTCGCACATGGTTCATGTCGAAAATCATTATATAAAAAACCCTGGTAAAATGCAATAGTTTTCTCAAAAAAATATGCTTTTTTTTGGATTTTCCCGCTTTGGCATATGATCTCCCTTTGCTGAATCCGTTTTTTTTAGTGAAATCTCATAATTTCTTCAAAATACTTTTATTTTCTCTTGAATTCTTTTATTTTTAAATAAATCAAAGCCGACGGTCAAAAACCGCCGGCTTTCTGTCGCCGAAAAAATAAATTTTTACGGCGACAGAGTTTGTTCCCTATTGCAATATCCTCATTTTTCCGCTTTGCCGTCAAGATATTCCACATATTCCTCAAGACACATGTCAAGCCGATGCATTTCCGACGCATGATAACGCCCGACGAACCGATAGTGCCAGGGCTCAAAACTATATCCCGTGATGTCCTCTTTCCCCTCCGGAAAACGCAGAACAAAACCAAATTTATGCGCATTGTCGCAAAGCCAGGTGTATACCTCTTCATTGGCGAAGCGCTGAGACGCGCTCGGCAGATTGTGCATGTCGCAGCACAGCCCCGTCTGATGCTCGCTCGTGCCCGGACGCGCAGAATACGTATCTACAATTTTCTGCGCCTCCGCACGGCTGAGCCCTTTCGACATCTCTTGTTCCGTATACAAGTTGTACAAATATTCCTGTTTTTCATACGCGCGATAGCCGCTCGTAACCGATACATCCGTATAGCCCGCCGCGCGCATCTCAATATACAGCGCTTCAAGCGCTTTTTCCGCCGTTTCAACCATGCGCTCTGTGCGATCGGAACGCGAATCTTTTATATCCACAAGATCGGACGGAACAAAATCCGCAGCAATCGGTTTTTCCCGATTCACCAAGATCAAAAAACCGTCCACATCTTCAGGACACATATACGGCTCGTAGGCGGAAAGATCGGTCAAAAACTCATAGACCGGCGCTACCTTTATATCTTCCTCATTCGGCTGTTCAAGCGCCTCATCCCCCTTGACCGAAAAAGCGGGGTCTGAATACAGCGGATTTTCCTTCGTAGCTGCATTATACTGTCCGCGCGCAATGGAAACCCGACCGTTTTCCTGTAAAATTTCAATGCCGCCCATAAACTGTCGGACGAACTGCAGCGGCGCATACAGCTTTCCGTCCGTCAGGCGGGCCTCGACCATCATATTGACAGAAGTGCCGTTAACCTCTGCGATTTTGCTTCCGGCGCGCAGCGTAATGCGTTCATCCGAATTCCCTGCATAATAGGTTTTCTCATTTTCGCTTCCGGTAACAGTCATTTCGCAAAGGAGCGCAACATCATCAAAGCAAACCATCAGTTCACCGTCAGAATACGCCGCATCCGCCGAAAGCGTATAAGTGCTTTTGCCGATTTTATATTCCACGTCCGACAGCTTTGCGCCGCCGAAAAAATCAAATATAAAGAAAAGCAGTACAATCGCCGCCAAAGCGAAAAATACGATAAAAAAGACAGCGCCGGTACTGCCTTTGTTTCTCTTTCGGGATACCGATCTTCTCCCCTGTCCACTCTGCTGCATATACCCTCCTATTTTGTTTCAAGCGCAAAAAAATACGGCGACGTCGGCGAATTGACAATCTGTAGCCTGGAAACGCATGTTTTCCGGCGGTCAAGCCCCGAAAAATACCGCGCAAGCGCTTCACCCTCAGCGGCTCCCTCCGCGTGCCCCGGATAAACGGCAACAAGCAGGATCGCATCC
>CATYXQ010000002.1 GCA_958414825.1 uncultured Eubacteriales bacterium
AAAAAATATTGGAATCTGCATGAGAATCATTTTGTCGAGGACGTTTAATTTTGGCTATAGCGCCGCTTCCGGCGGCCGAGGCGGACTTTGCGGCAAAACACTTCCGTAAAGTCCGCCCGATTTCGATTTACCGAGAACAGCCGGCGGCTACAGAGCCCCGCGTTGCCTGAAATCTTTATTCAAGCGCGCTTCTGTCCCTGTATCCGTTTACGCTGGTGAGGCGGTCGAGTACATTGAGGCGGAACACGCTCACCCACGAGACGAGCCAGTCGTTCAGATGGCCGCGCTCGTTGCAGTCCTTGCGGTGACCCCAGCGCGCCTGATAAAAGGCTTCGTTTTGCGAGCCGATGGGGCGCTTCAGGCCGTGGAAGACATTGTTTTCCTCATCCGCGATGCATTGCGTGCTGTTGTACCACATCATCATTGCGCGCGTTTTCCAGCGTGCATCGCCGGTGTAGTCGGCAAGGCGGAGCCATTCGCAGCACATGAGCTCGCCCCATTGGTCAAGGGCGGGATGCTGTACCGAAACATAGGTGGAGCCGGAGGTGTAATAGCCGTACTGCGTAAATTCGGCCTCTGGACCGTAATACACGTCGTAGGTATACATCCAGGAGGCAAAGTAGTAGGAGGATTTGACCGCGTATTCAAGGAATTTTTTGTCTTTGGTTATTTCATAGAGGTCGAGCGCGGCGATAATGACCGGCCCCGCAGTCTCCTTATCGACGCAGGTGCAGTCAATCGCGCCGGCGGTGCAGGTGAAGTTGTCGAGGTCGCGCTTCATATAGAAGTCAAGCGATTTGACGGCAAAGTCGAGGTATTTCCGCTCTCCGAGAATTTTGTAGCCCTCGCAGAGCGCCATGGTGACAAACGCGCCCACCGTTCCGTTTTCCTCGTCGCAGCGGCCGTCAAAATCCCATCCTTTGCCGAATGCGTATTCCTCGCTGTAGCGGTCGCAGAAAAACTCAAAAATCCTGACGGCAAAATCTTTGTACGCCGGTTTGTCGATGCCGTTTTTGCGGAGCAGATCCCACATTTTAATCATTTCGCAGGCCGCCCAGCCGGTGTTGCAGGTTTCGGGAAGCCATCCGTTTTTGTAATCGACATGGCTTGCCCAGGACTGCGAGGGATCGCGCGGCTTGTAGTTCCAGTTCTTTCCCTCGGTGTACCATTCGTAATGCGCGAGCACAAGGCCGAGATCGGACTGCTTTTCCACCCAGTTGTCGCAGACAGCAAGCGCCTGTTCGAGCAGTTTTTTCTCGCCCGTGCGCAGGTATTCGAGCGTCAGCATACGCGCGTTCATGATGTTTTGGCCGCACCAGCCGATTTCATAGTGCGGGACGAAATACGGGCCGTTTGCCGTAGGATGGACGCCGCTTGAGAAAAGCAGCTTGCCCTTGTGCTCGCGGAGCAGGAAGCGGCTGTATGCGATTCCGAGACGCCAAAGCTCGTCGGTGCTGCGGTTTTTGCCGTGCTTGAAC
This sequence comes from uncultured Eubacteriales bacterium, assembly GCA_958414825.1. GTDB lineage: Bacteria > Bacillota > Clostridia > Oscillospirales > CAG-272 > UMGS902. The sequence goes on from CATYXQ010000002.1 coordinate 1,479, forward strand.
GGGAAAAGCTCGATAGCTCGGTCAAGCACCGCGCAGGCGCCGTAGTTTTCCCACATCGGCGTCGAGCAGAGCAGATAGGCCGTCGCTTTGAAGCTTTCGCCGTCGTCGAGCGTGATGTAGGTATCCAGGCGCTCGCTGTATTTGTCATTGTCGCAGTAGGTAAAGGGCGCTTCGGTCACCGGCCAGTAGATCCGGTGCGAAATTCTGCCGTCGTCTGCCGGACAGAGCGACACGGAGGAAACCATGCTGTCCTTGTCGTTTGCCGACGCAAACATCGCAAACGCGACTTCCTTTGTTTCGGTAACTGAGCAGGAGGGAATCGGCGTGCGGTCGTAAGAATGGATCCAGGGTGTGCCGGTTTCCTCGCAGATCATGCCTTTGGGTTCGTGACCCTCGCCGAAGTAGTTGCCGTTGTAGCTTACGCAGGGAATCAGGTATCGTGTGGGTTTGAACGCGGTGACCGCTTCCAGAATCAGCTTGAACGTGCGTGTTTTGCCGCTTTCGTTCCGGATTTCTCTTGTAAGGGAGGTCAGTCCGCCGCCCTCGTCCTGAATGCATTCGGAAACCGAAAAGCCATATCCGCCGTATTCGCCGCCGCGCCTCTCGAGCGTATATGTTTGGCCGTCCTCTTCGATGATCGGGGATAGAACCGATGCGATTTCATTTCCGGTCTGATTTTTCAAAATGTACATAGCAGCAAGCCCTCTTTTAATTTTTGTTGGATCTTTGCTTTTAAAGCAAGTTTACCATAGAACCCCTTTAGAATCAATATACAATATCGAGAAAAATCTTGCAAAAATCACCATGTCGAGAGATGTTTGTTTTTGGATCCCGCTAAAATCAAGTCAACGAAGCAAGAGCCGCCCGACTTTAACGGTCGGGCGGCTCTTATGGTATCATACGTGGATTTCTCAAAATCCGGTCTTTTCCTTTTTCTTCATGCGGAAGAGCAGGCGGCAGAGCGCGGCGGGATTAAAGGGAATGAGGGGATACAGATAGGACTTTTTGCCGTTTACGGTGGAATTGGTCGCGATCAGAATCACGATCAGCACAAGACCGACGACAAATCCCCAAAGCCCGAAGATCGCGGTAGCGCCGAGCAGCAGCATACGCATGAACTTGACCGCGTAGCCGAGTTCATAGTTCGGCTGGGTGAAGTTGGCAATCGCTACAAACGCCATATACAGAATGACCTCCGGGATCAGCCATCCGATGTCCACGGCGAAATCGCCGAGAATCAGACCGCCGACGACGCTCAGCGAGTTGGTCAGCATACTGGGCGTGTTCATGGAAGCGAGCTTTAAGCCGTCTATGACAAATTCGACGAGGAAAAGCTGCGCGATAAGCGGGATCCGTCCGACGTCAGTCGGGATCACAAATTGCAGCCATCCGGGCGTAAGCTCGGGATAACTCGCATACAGATACCAAAGCGGCACCAGAAAAAGGGTCATCCAGAAGATCACATGGCGGACGATGCGGAGGTATGTGCCCGTAAACGGCGGGAAATAATAATCGCCGGTCTCCTGCAAAAAATCGAAAATCGAGGTGGGCAGGATCATGGCTTCGGGCGAGGTGTCGCACAAAATCAGAATGTTGCCCTCGGCAAGCTGCGCTGCGGCGGCGTCCGGCCGCTCGGTGGAGCGGACTTTCGGAAACGGGTTGTACCATTTTTTGCCGATCAGGCATTCGGTCAGGCTTTCGTGTCCCATCGGCAGATAGTCGGTGTCCACGGCGCTAAGCTTTTCGGACAGCCAGCGGACGTATTTTTCATCGGCCTTGCCCTCGATGTACACGATGGCCATGTCGGTTTTGGAGTCTTTGCCCACGTTTTTATACATCACGCGCAGCTTTGGATTTCGGATCCGGCGGCGGAGCAGCGCGGTATTGAAGATCAGCGTTTCGACAAAGCCGTCGCGCGAGCCCCGCATGACGCGGTCGCTTTCAGGTTCTTCCACACTGCGCGCGGGATAGGTGCGCGCGTCGATAAGCACCGCCGTCGCGCCGAACGTTTCTCCAAGCACAGCCACGCCGCCCGACAGTACGAGCAAAATCGCCTGTTCGGGGTCGGAGGTCACGTCCACCTCGACGTAGGGCACATGAGCGTCGGCAAAAACCGTCGCCGCGTCGGCGCCGGTCGGCAGGCTTTTGAGCGAGATGAAATACTGCATCAGTTTCTGCATGATTTCGTCCTTGACAAAGCCGTCGATATAGTAAAAGGTCGCCTCGTCATGGCCGATGAGCAGCCGCCGCTTGATAACGTCAAAACTTTTTTCGGGACAAAGCGTCTCGTCCATGCGTTTTATATTTTGTGCATACTCTTCGCTGAAATTCAAAAAAACACCCCCGCGCTTGCACTTTTCTTTCAGTGTGCGCGGGGGAACGGTTTTTTATTCAGACGCGGTCAAATTTGAAATATTGGTACAGATAACAGGGGATCATACCGTTATAGAGCTTGCGAACCTTGTCCGCGCGGCGTCCGTACAGCCGCTCGAACCGCTCGCAGGATGTGAGCACGTAGATCTGCCAGGGCGCAAGCGAGCGGAAATGCCGGCCGATCTGCACATACAGGGCCTCCGCTTCTTCGGTGCTGCCGAGACGCTCTCCGTAGGGCGGGTTGCAGACGACAGTACCCCGCCGGCCGCCGGTTCGGATGACGCGCGCGTCGGCGGCAAACGGCTTGACGATTTCGGACACGCCCGCGCGTTCCGCGTTTTCCGCAGTGAGGGCGACCATTTCTTCGTCGATGTCCGAGGCATAGGCCTCAAACGCGGTCGGACGAATTGCCGTGCGCGCCTCGTTTCGCGCCTGCGTCCAAATTTCGGGCGGAAACGCTTCAAAATCTTCCGCGGCGAACCGCCGGAACAGGCCGGGCGCCTGATTTTTCATAATCATGGCCGCTTCGATGGTTATCGTGCCGCTGCCGCAGAACGGGTCCCAGAGCAGCACATTTTCGCGCGGACGCGAATTGAGCACAAGCGCCGCCGCAAGCGTCTCGCGCAGGGGCGCCGCGCCTGCCGCCGCCCGGTAGCCGCGCTTGTGCAGCGCGACGCCGGAAGTGTCGATCATCAGCGTGGCCTCGTCGCGCAGAATGAAAAATTCAATTTGATATTTGACCCGGGATTCCGGGAACCAGCACATGCCATATTCGTTGTCCAGCCGCTGTGCGACCGCTTTTTTGACGATGCTCTGGCAGTCGGGTATCGAGAACAGCTTGCTCCGGATAGAGTGTCCCTTGACCGGAAAAGCGTCCTCGCGCCCGATGTATTTTTCCCACTCGACCGACTTGGTGCCCTCAAAAAGCTCGCCGAACGTGCGCGCGCGGAAACTGCCCATTTTGATATACAGGCGTTCGGCGCAGCGCAGCCAGATGTTGCAGCGGGCGACGGCATATTCGTCCCCGATAAAGGAAACGCGGCCGTCGATGGTCTCGGTGCGCCGGTACCCGAGACGGTCGATTTCCTCACCGAGAAAGTGCTCCAGCCCAAACAGGCAGGTGGCCACAAATTCGATTTCCATTTTTAAAATCACCGCGGCGCAGGAGCGCGGGGCGGTGTGTCCTCCCAAAAAAATGCGCGGTTTTACGGCTTTCCGCTAAGCCGTTTGAGTTCTTCCATAAAGGTTGCGGCGTCCTTGAATTCGCGGTAAACGGATGCAAAGCGGACATAGGAGACGGCGTCGATTTTCCGCAGCTTGTTCATGATGATCTCTCCGATCTCGCCGGTGGTGATCTCCGCGCGCAGCGAGTTTTGAAGTTCGGTCTCGATTTCAAGCGCGAGCGCCGACGTATCCACGGGGCGCTTCTGGCAGGCTTTAATCAGACCGCTTTCCAGCTTCATGCGGTCAAAAAATTCCTTTGATCCGTCCTTTTTGATGACGACGATCTGTACCGAATCAATGACCTCATAGGTTGTGAAGCGCCGATGACATTCGAGGCATTCCCGGCGTCGGCGGATGCTGTTGTTGTCGCTGACCGGCCGGGAATCAATCACTTTGCTTTCCGGATACCCGCAGTTCGGACATTTCATAGCTGTCAATGAATTTGCAGGGCAAATTCTTCCTCCTTACATGATGGGGCGCGGCGTCCAAAATGCCACTATATATAGATAGAAATATTATAACATGCGCAATATAGGTTGTAAATAGGCGCGCGCGAAAAAAAAGCGGTTGCCCTGGAAATTTTTGCGCCCCGCGCGCCTTTATGCTGTGTGGAAAACGGATCGCGCAAAAAAACCGCCGCCGCGAAAAATAGTGTTGACAAACAGAGCGGGGTATGCTATAATAACGAATGCAAATAAAGCAAGTTCGGGATGTAGCACAGCTTGGTAGTGCGCTTGGTTCGGGACCAAGAGGTCGGGTGTTCGAATCACCTCATTCCGACCAGAAAGCCTGTAGTCTTTTTGACTACAGGCTTTTGTTTTGCGCTGTGCACGCTTTTTCAAAACGCGGAAAAATGGAAATTTTATCTTATCCAACTTTTATTATTTCACAAATTTTTTACAAATTGCACAAAAACGCCGGAAAACCCGGTCGGTTTTCGTTCGACCGGCTGCCCGTATAAAAGTCCCGGAAAAGGAATAAAATAAACGGAAGCGGGATTTTTCCAAAAGACGGATAAAAATGTTAATGAAATAACAATTTGGCAGATTTACCAAAGTTGAACCGGTGTTCTTGACACTCAAATGTGCGAGTGTTACAATGAAACCATCCAAAGAGACGGGAAAACCACTTCAAATTTCTGCGCGGACGAATGAATAAAATTCTGAAAGGGGCAAATTTTATGAAAAGGTTTACGAAAATTCTCGCACTGGCACTTTCTCTTTTGACGGCAGTCGGGCTGTTGGCCGCCTGCGGCGAAAAAACGCCGGCGGAAACCGGCGCGGCAACCTTGACATGGGCGTCCTGGGCGCTTGCAGAGGAAAATTTGTATCCTGCCTATTCCGCAATGGCGGAAACGTTTATGGAAAAGAACAAGGACGTCACGATCAAGATGGACGGCTCTCAGGCTTATTCTACATATCTGGATCAGCTGATTGTGTCCGCAGTTGGCGGCACGGCGCCGAATGTCGCGCACATCAAAGCCGAGTGGTTGCCTCAGCTTTTGGAGACCGGCGCGGTGAAGTCGGTTGTCGGGATCTCGGATGAAGTCATGAACGACTATGCGGACGCTGCAATCGACGGCGTGACCATCGACGGCGAGATGAAGGCGATGCCCTGGTTTGCCAATACCGAGTGTCTCTTCTATAACAAAGCTTTGCTTGAACAGGCAAATGTTAAGGTTGAAGATATCAAATCCTGGACAGACCTTTTGGCCGCTGCCGAAAAGGTCAGCGCGCTCGGCCCGGATATTTACGGCCTTGCGTTCCCCGACAGTGAAGTAGAACCCGGAGAGGGCTACAACATTCTTCCTGTGCTGTGGGCAAACGGCGGCGAATTTATGAAGGACGGCAGGGTCACGCTGAATAACGAAGCCGGTATCAAAACCTATACGCAGCTTCAGGAAATCTTTCAGAAGGGGATTTCCCCGAAGGGCATGACGCTGAAAGAACTGCGCAATTTGTTCGGACAGGGCAAAATCGGCTTCTACTATGACCTTCAGGCTGTCATTTCCACCTGTGCTTCCGCGGCGGTAAACGAGGAGGAATTTTACAAAAACTTTGGCTGTATGGTGATTCCGGGCGAGGATGCAAACGGTTCCGGTTATCTTGTAACGCACCTTCTGGTCGTATTTGACACCACCACGGACGAACAAATGCCCGCTATGGCGAAGTTCCTTGAGCATATGTCCAGCGATACTGTAATCAACATTCTGTATGAGGCGGGTCAGGGCAAGATGTCCAGCCGCGCTTCGGTAAACGAAGCGGTGTTTGCAGACGCGGACGAGATCACGCAGGTTTATGTAGAGGCGATGAACACCGCAAAGGATCTACCCGGCACGCAGATTAGTCTGAGCGAGGCGGACACAGTTATGGTGAAGGGGCTTACCAGAATTGCGAACGGCGAAGACGTCACAGCCGTTGTCGCGGCTATGGAAAAGGAGCTTCAGGCGCTCGCGGACAAATAAGGAAATAGAAAACAGTACGTTTTGGCGCTCCCTTCGGGAAGGCTCTCGAGGGGGGCGCATTTTAGAATACGGAGGTGCAGGATGGAAGTTCGGGCTTTGAAAAATCCGAAAAAGCAAAACAGGCTGATTGCCGCATTCTTTCGCCGCGACGTCGAGGGAAAGATCCATCTGAACGATGCGTTCTTCGGTTTTCTGCTGACCGTTCCGGCCATTGCCGTTTTGGTTCTGGTCATTGCCGCCCCTATCCTCAAGGGGATTTACATGAGCTTTATGGATTATGGCCTCAAAGAGGTCAGCGGCAAGGCGGAGCCGGTGTGGAACCATTTTAAAAATTATACGGATTTGTTCGTCAAAGGCGGAATCAGCGGAAATGTCGTCGATTATTTTTTCACAACGCTTGCTTTTGTATTTTGGACGGTGGCCGTGCAGTTTGTTATTGGGCTTGCCCTTGCGCTGCTGCTGAATACCAGGCTGCGGGGCAGGGGGCTTTTCCGCGGGTTGTTTCTGATTCCCTGGACGATCCCCTCCGTTGTCGTTGCGCTGATTTGGCGGCTGATGCTGAATAACAGCTACGGGATTATCAACTGGATGCTGAATAAAATCGGACTCATTGAAACGACCTCTTTCGACTGGCTGAACAGTCCGACGTTCGCGCTTGCCGCCGTGGTGATCGCCGCAGTATGGCGGCAGCTTCCCTATATGATGGTTATGCTGCTCGCCGGTCTGCAATCGGTTGACAAGTCGCAGCTTGAGGCGGCGCGCATTGACGGCGCAAATTATTTTCAAACGCTTGGCCATGTAATCATTCCGACCATGAAACCGGTTATTTTCTCCTCGGTTTGGATCGCCGTCATGAACAATTTTCAGATGTATACCATCATCAATCTGATGACGGGCGGCGGTCCGAGCGAAGCGACCTATACGCTTTCTATCGCCGCATACGAGAAAGCCTTCACCGACTATAACTTCGGCCAGGGCGCGGCCATCGGCGTTTTGTGGCTGATCTTCCTTACCGCCGTAACCGTAGTTTTCAACCGCCGCAGCGCGAAAAGCGCGGAAAATCTGTAAAGGGGGGCGCAGCTATGACCAAAACAGGCAGTGCGAAAAAAAAGGCCGGCGCCGCAGTCAAGTACATAGCGCTTGCCGCGCTGATTCTCATTTTGCTCTTCCCGATTTACTGGATGCTCATCGGTTCCGTAAGGCCGTACTATGCGCTGATTAGCCTTTCCGACGTCGCCTTTTATCCAAAGGACTTTACGATTGAGAACTATGTCAAGATCTTTTCGCAGGCAAAATACATCGGCTATTTCCGCAATAGCTTTATTGTGTCGGGCGGAACCGTGCTTGCGACGCTTCTGATCGCCATTCCCGCCGCGTATTCTTTTTCCCGCTTTAAGTTTCACGGCAGGGGCGCTGTGCTCAGCGCCGTACAGTCGGTGCAGATGTTCCCTATTGTGGTTATTCTTGTATCGCTCTATACGTTTTACAAGCAATGGGGAATGCTGGATACCTATCGCGGCATGATTCTTGCCGACGTGACCTTTGCGCTGCCGCTGTCGATTACGCTTTTGAAATCCTTTTTTGATACGGTTCCCACAGCGCTTGACGAATCGGCGAAGATCGACGGCGCGGGAAGACTGCGCACGATGGTGCAGATCATACTGCCGCTGGTTCTGCCCGGTCTGGTCGCGGTCGCGATTTACACCTTTTTAAACGCATGGGACGATTATCTGATGGCGCTTACCATTGCCAAAACCGACGCCAAACGCACGCTGGCGGTCGGACTTGCGCAGAGCTTTATGGGCGAGTATTCCAACGACTATGGTTCGTTGATGGCGTTCTCCGTGGCGGGCAGTCTGCCGATTGTGCTTTTGTTTGTTTTCTTTCAGAAGTATATGGTGGAGGGCTTGACCGCAGGCGCTGTAAAGGGGTAAAATGGGAAAATTCAGAAAATTTGTACAGGATGCGACGTTCGGCAGCCGCCGCGAGGATGCGGCGCAGATCCCGAAAAGCGGGACCGGTTTGTTCTGGTTTGTTCTCCGCAATCATTATTTGCAGATGATCCTGCTGAATTTGCTGTTCGTGGCGCTGTGTCTGCCGGTGGTTACGATTCCCGCCGCCTACAGCGGGCTCATGGCGGTTTTGATGAAATGGACGCGGCGCGTGCCGGTGGTAGAGATTCTGCCGACCTTCTTTGCGGAGTTCAAGTCGCATTTTTGGGGCAAGCTCGGGGTTTGGCTTCTGACGGCCGCCGCGCCGCTGTCCGCCGCCGGGTATGTATATCTTTTCACGGGGAACGAAGCCGCGTTTTACGCGCTGCTGCTGATTTTCAGTTTGGCTGTCTTTCTGCTGCAATCCTATTTTTTCGCACAGCTGTGCGTTTTGGAACTAAGCGCGGGCGGCGCGCTGAAGAATTCGTTCATTTTGCTCGGCTTGGAATGGAAGCGCACGCTGAGAATTTTAGCAACGGGCGGGCTTTTGCTCATTCTGTGTGTGGTTCTGACGACGTACATGATTCCGTTTATTCTGCTCTGCGTGTTTTCTCTGACGGCGCTTTCCGTTTGCTCGGAGACCAGCGCGGTCATTGATTCGCGCCTTTGCGGGAAACCGTCTTGACCGCCTTGCGGCTTGCCAAAACGCGCGGAAACGACCAAACCGCGCCGGGAAATAGAAAATTTCCCGGCGCGGTTTTTCTGTCCATAATTTTTGTGAGCATCGGATTTTACTCATCCAATTAATGTGTGATATTTTCTAACGAAATCGTGAGGATTGTTGATTTTTTAGTAAAAATATGATACAATATAAATAACCCATTTTTGTATTTTATGACTTTAGCAATTTGGAGGGAATACAATGGCTGTTTGCTATAACAACTTGTGGAAACTTCTTATAGATAAAAATATGAATAAAACAGAATTGAAAGAGGCTGCGGGTATTAGCTTTAATGTGATGGCTCGAATGGGCAAGAATGAGACCGTTTCCTTTGAAAGTATCGAAAAAATCTGCGCCGCACTGCACTGTAACATCGGCGATATTATAGAGGTTGTTCAGGAAGAAGAATCCGTTCAGCTACCAAAACCGTTCACTACAATAGAACTGTTTGCCGGTGCAGGAGGATTAGCTCTTGGCATTGAAAAAGCTGGATTTGATACATTAGGACTTATCGAATTCGATAAAGATGCTTCTGACACATTAAAATGTAACCGTCCAAATTGGCGTGTAATCAATGATGATATAGCAAATATTTCCTGTCTTGATTTGAAAAGATATTTTGGACTTGCCGAGGGAGAACTTGATTTGTTGTCGGGCGGCGCTCCCTGTCAAAGTTTTTCTTATGCAGGAAAGCGATTGGGGTTGGAGGATGCTCGTGGAACACTCTTTTATCATTATGCAAAGTTCTTGGAGCAATTGCAGCCTAAGATGTTCCTGTTTGAAAATGTTAAAGGATTACTTACTCACGACAGAGGTTATACTTATAAAACTATTGTTGAAATTTTTGAAAGCACAGGTTATACCATTCAGAAAAAAGTGTTAAATGCATGGGATTATGGCGTTGCTCAAAAGCGTGAACGACTGATTACAATAGGGATTCGTAACGATTTGAAGGCTCAAATCTCTTTTGAGTTTCCTGCTCCTCATAAATATAAGCCGGTGCTTAGAGATGTATTGATTGACTGCCCGAAAAGTGAAGGAACGCTCTACTCTGAATATAAAAGAAAAATATTTGAGTTAGTTCCTCCCGGTGGTTATTGGCGTGATATTCCCGAAGATATAGCAAAGGAATATATGAAAAGCTGTTGGTATATGCAAGGCGGAAGAACTGGAATTTTGCGGAGATTAAGCCTTGACGAGCCTTCTTTAACCGTTCTTACTTCTCCCAGTCAGAAACAAACGGATCGTTGCCATCCGTTAGAAGCTCGTCCGTTTACTGTTCGTGAAAATGCAAGGTGTCAGAGTTTCCCTGATGATTGGCAGTTTTGCGGTAGCATAGGACAGCAATATAAGCAGGTTGGAAATGCTGTTCCGATTAATTTAGCATATGATATTGCAACGAAAATAAAAGAAGCATTGGAGCGTTTATAATGTGGAATTTGAACTTTATAAGTGAAGAAGATTTTACAAATCATGTAAAGTCAACTATTGAGAAGTACGGCGAAAAGCTGGAATCCTTTGATTTGAAGCGTTTTAATAAAAATATTATTGATCCGATTAAGCTTATTTTTGATAAAACAGTTTATCAGTCCTCTTGGGATGAAATCGTAAGTAATGAAATCTTCCGTCAAAGGGATAAGTCAAACAATAATGACATCGGATATTTTCATCAGCGTATATTTCAGTACATAGCAAACTGTCATGTTCCGCCGAACGGAGAAGAAGGCGGTTGGGATGTTATATACGAAAATGCCGATGGAATTGAGATCCCTGACGTCGGTAATGTTCATACCGTATATGTAGAAATGAAGAATAAGCACAATACAATGAACTCTGCTTCAGCAGGTAAAACCTTTATTAAAATGCAAAACCAGCTTTTAACAGATGACGATTGTGCTTGTTTCTTGGTTGAAGCAATCGCACAGCGTTCTCAAAATATCAAGTGGGAAACTACTGTTGATAAGAGAAAAGTAGGTCATAAATTGATCCGTAGAGTGAGCCTTGACCAGTTTTATGCGCTTGTAACAGGGCAAGGAGATGCTTTTTATCAGATATGTATGGTGTTGCCATCTGTAATTGAAAAAGCTGTAAAAGAACTTGAAGGAACAATTGTACCTCACGACACAGTTATTGATGAATTAAGAGAGATGGCAGTTAAACAGGATATTGCGTCTGAAGATTTAGCAATCGCAATGGCTGTTTATATGCTTGGATTTGGTAGTTATAAAGGCTTTGCAAAATAACAAAATGCCGTGAGTTCAACTAAGAACTCACGGCATTTTGTTATGATTAGTTTACTTCCTTGCGAAGTGTTTCCCTTCTGGAATCCTTTTTTAAATCGGCAAACTTATTTTACTTCGACTTCAGCGCCGGCAGCGGTGAGGTCAGCCTTGATCTTCTCCGCCTCATCCTTGGAAACGCCCTCTTTGATCGTCTTCGGAGCAGCCTCAACGAGATCCTTCGCGTCCTTCAGGCCGAGCCCGGTCAGTTCGCGGACAACCTTGATAACGCCAAGCTTCTGCGCGCCGGCAGACTTGAGGATAACGTCAAACTCGGTCTTTTCCTCAGCAGCGGGAGCGGCGGCGCCGGCAGCGGCAACCGCAACGGGCGCTGCGGATACGCCAAACTCTTCTTCAAGCGCTTTTACAAGGTCTTTCATTTCCAGAATGGTCAGAGTCTTGATCTCTTCCATAATGTTTGCAATTTTTTCAGTAGCCATTTTTCAATCCTCCTATGTGAATCAATATTTTGTAAAAATCATCCGTAAAGCCGGTGACAATAGCCGGATTACGCCTCAGCGGGCGCTTCGGCGGTCTCAGCCGCTTCGGGCGCGGACTCGCCGCTCTTGTCGATAATCGCCTGCAGCGCATAGCAAAGACCGTACAGCGGCGACTGGAGACTGCCCATGATCTTGCCGACCATGACCTCTTTTGAGGGGGTATCCGCCAGTTCCTCGATGGTTGCTACGTCGATAACCTCGCCGTCAACAAACCCGACCTTGAACTGGAACGGTTCAACTTTCTCGACGTACTCTTTGAGAATCTTGGCGGGTGCAACCGGATCGTTTTCGCTGATGGCAAGGGCGGTCATGCCCTCCAGATGCGCCTTCATCGCGCCGTAACCGATCTCGTCACATGCTCTGCCGGTAATGGTGTTCTTCAGAACTCTGTATTCCACGCCTGCCGCACGGAGCGCCGCGCGGAGTTTGGTGTCGTCCTCCACCGTGATTCCCTGATACTGAACGACGATACCCGCCGCCGCGTTTTTCATCTTTTCGGCCAGCGCGGCGACCATCGCCTGCTTCTCTTCCAGAATCTTCTTGCTTGGCATTGTATTTTCACCTCCGTCGTACCAAAAAAATAAATCTTTCTACGGTAAGACGCAGGCATACCGACAGAAAGATTATAAAAACAGTTTTATAATACATCCCTCGGCAGGAAAGCCATCGGCTTTTACCGGAACCTGCTGTCTTAGGTAACACGAGTATTATAGCAGGCTCTCTTTAGAAAGTCAAGCCTGTTTTTGAAATTTGCGGAAAAAATTTTCAGCGCGCATATACGCGGGGCGAACGCCTCGGTTCCCGGAACAAAATATTGCGGTCGTTCTTATAACATTCACAAAAGGACAGTTGATTTTTGGGAGAATTTGTGCTATAATCCTATGTTAGATTTGTATGCAATTCCACAGAAAAGGAGCGCATCCATGCTAAAGGTCGAAAATCTTGTAAAAAAATACGGCCGTGCGACGGCACTCGACGGGATCAGCTTTTCGGTTGAAGCGGGTGAGGTCGTCGGGTTTCTCGGTCCGAACGGCGCGGGAAAATCCACTACGATGAACATCGTGACCGGGTACATATCCTCCAATTTCGGAGAGGTCTATGTTGACGGCGAGGAGATCCTGCAAAATCCAACTGCGGCGAAGAAGAAAATCGGCTATCTGCCCGAACAGCCGCCGCTGTACCCCGAAATGACGGTGGACGAATATCTCCGCTTTGTCTATGAACTGCGGGGCTGTACGCTTCCGCGCCGCGCGCATCTCGATGAAATCTGCGAGGCCGTGCGCATCTCGGACGTGCGCCGCCGCGTGATCCGCAACCTGTCCAAGGGCTACAGGCAGCGCGTGGGCATCGGTTCGGCGCTTATAGGCAATCCGCCGCTGATTATTCTCGACGAGCCTACAATCGGTCTTGACCCGAAACAGATCATCGAAGTGCGGAACTTGATCCGCACGCTCGGACGGTCGCATACCGTGATTTTGAGCACGCATATCCTCTCCGAGGCGCAGGCGGTCTGCGACCGGATGATTATCATCAACCACGGTCGCGTCGTCGCGGACGGCAAAACCGAGGAAATCAATAAATTTATTGAGGATAACCGCCGTTACAAGGCTGTTATCTGCGGTCCGCAGTCCGAGGTGCTTCCGGTGCTGAAAAAACTGCCCGGCGTCATGCTCTGCGAGGCGCTGGCCGAGCGGGACGGCGACGCGGTCGCCTATCTCATCGAGACGAAGAGCGGCATCGACGTGCGCAAGGCGCTCTTCTATGCGCTGGCCGAGAAGAACTGGCCGCTCTTTGGCCTTGAGCCGGTCGGCATGAGTCTTGAGGACGTATTTCTCAAAATCGTGGATAAGGAGGAAGCGTGATGTTTGCGATTTATAAGCGGGAACTCCGCTCGTATTTTTCCAGCGCGGTCGGCTATGTGTTTCTGGCCGTTATCGTCGCGCTCAGCGCCGCCGCCTTTTCGGCGACGACCCTGCTTTCGGCTTCTAATGACGTATCGCTGTATTTCAGCCTTATGCTGTTTATCCTGATGATCGCGCTGCCCGTGCTGACCATGAAGCTGTTTTCGGAGGAGCGCAAGCTGAAGACCGAGCAGCTGCTTCTGACCGCGCCGGTTTCAATAGGCGGAATGGTCGCGGCCAAGTTTTTCGCCGCTTTTACCGTTTTTGCGGGCGCCAATCTGCTCTGCTCGCTCTCCTATATCACGCTGTTTTTGTACAGCGATCCCGAGGGCGGCATTATCTTGGGCAATATCCTTGCGCTGACGCTGGTCGGCGCTGCGTTCATCGCCATCGGCATGTTTGTCTCCGCCCTGACCGAAAACCAGCTTGCCGCGGCGATCGGCACGTTCGGCATTCTGCTGTTTTTGCTCTGCATCGGCTTTTTGAATTCGCTGATTCCGTGGTATCCGCTGCGTTTCGTGCTTTCCTGGTTCTCGATTTACAGCCGCTATGCAAACTTTACCAACGGCTTTTTCGATTTTTCCGCGCTGCTCTATTACGCCTCGGTCTGCTTCATTTTCCTGTTTCTGACCGCGCGCATCTATGAGCGCCGCCGGTACGGCGCATAAAGGAGGTGCCCGCATGAACGTACTGAAAAAAAGAAGCTTCAAATACACTTCGCTCTCGACGGTATTCACCGCGGCGGTGCTGGGCGTTGTCGTGATGCTCAACGTGATCTTTACGGTGCTTGCCGCGCGTTATACGCTGTACGCCGACCTGACCGATACCGAACTCTGGACGCTGTCCGACGCGGCCAAGGAGATCATTGCTCAGGCCGAGGGGGATATTACGATCACATTCTGCCATGAGCGCGACTATATCGAGTCCTCCGCCACGATGCGCTATATCAACAACACCGCGCTCGAGATCGAAAAAGAGTTTCCGAACGTCACGGTGCGCTATATCAATTCGATTTTAGAGCCGCAATTGGTATCCAAATACAAGTATACAGACGTTTCCACTATAAAGACGACCAACGTGATTGTGGAAAGCGGCAGCGAATTCCGCGTGTATGCGCCGGATGCATTTTTCGTGACCGACCCGACTACCGGATCGACCTGGGCGTACAACGGCGAGGAGATCTTTGCCGCCGCGTTTCTCGCGGTCACGGCTGACGAGACGCCCACCGCTTATTTCACCGTAGGTCACGGCGAGTCCGCGCCCGCAGCCTTTATCAATACCATTGTCAAGGCCGGCTTTAACGTCAAGACCATCGACCTCACCAAGGAGGAGATCGCCGACGACTGCCGCCTCATTATCATCAACGCGCCGAAATACGATCTTTCGGGCTACAATATCCACGACAAAGACGCGGTGTCCGAAATTGCCAAGATCGACCGCTTTCTTGAGGACGACGGCACGCTGATGGTATTCAAGGATTCCGATACCGGATACCTTAAAAATTTAGAGGAATTTCTCTATGAGTGGGGGATTGTGTTCGGGGACGGCGTCGTTGTGGATACCGCGAACTCGCTCACGGCTGACGGCCGTTCGCTGGTGGCCGCCTATCCGTCGGGTACGCTTGCCGCAAGCGTGCATTCAGACATCAGCAGCCTGCCCTCCGCGCCCAAAACCATTGTGAAAAACGCGGGGCCTGTCAATGTTTCGCCCCTCTATGTCGCCGGAATGGACGACGAGGGCGCCGCAACCAACACCTATATCTACGGCGGCAACAACACCTACCGCGAGCTTTCGGCCGTGCTGACCGCCTACCCCTCGGCGCACCTGAGCGAAAACGGCAAGACGATTGACGCCGCGGGCGGCTACAATCTGATGACCATCACGCGCGATATGAACACGCGGGACAACGATACCTATTATTCTTATGTGATGGCGGCGAACACGAGCTATTTCACCTCGGCCGACTATCTTGAGTCCAACGCCTACGCAAACGAGAATATCCTCTACTACGCGCTGCGCGTAATGGGGCGTGAAAAGGTGCCCTGCGATATTCCGTTCAAGGAGTTTGCGGTCACGAAGATTGAAGATATGACCAGCGCCGAGGCTATGCGCGCCGCCGTGCTGCTGATTACGGTCATTCCGATCTGCGCTGCGGTCTGCGGCGTGGTCGTGACCACAAGGAGAAAGTATAGATGAAAAACCGCAAAACCCTGATTTTCGTATTTTTGGGCATGTTTGCGCTTCTGCTCTGCGCATACTTTTTCGCGGTGGTTCCGCTGACCAAGACGCCTGAGCCGGGCGAAACCACCCCGGAGACCACGCTGGTTCCGGGCGAGGTCGCCGGACATGGCGGCCGGGTGCAGATGTTTGACCAGATCACCTCCGAGTATGTCAAGACGCTCTATGTCAAAAACGAGCACGGCTCCTATAAATTTGTGCGCGGCGACAACGGCCTTGTCCTTGAGGGGCATGAAAATCTGCTGGTCGATCCCGAACGCTTTGCGCAGATGGTCGTCAACGCGGGCTACACGCTGTCCACGTTCAACGCCGCAGTGACCGAGGAGGATTTTTACAAATACGGCCTGACGCCCGAGGAGAGCGAGACTTATTTTGTGCTCGAATCCACGACGGGGCGGCGGCATATCGTCTACATCGGGGACAAAACCCCGGCGGGCGACGGCTATTATGCGCGCTATGAGGGGCGAAACGCGATCTATGTGCTGGACGACAGCATCGAAAACGATCTGCTCGCGCCCTCCTCAAACCTGATCCGTCCGCTGCTCGCGTATCCGTCCGCGATGAATACCTATTATCTGATGCAGACTTTCCTGCTCGGACGCGGCGAGGATGTTTTCATCGGCGCCGAGTATCTGGATCCGGATAAGCGCAGCGATCTTGCCGCGATGAGCGTGCATCGGCTGACCTATCCGGCCGAGTATCCGGCGGGTACGAATTACGACGACGTACTGACTCGATTCTGTGATTTTTCGGGTTCTAAGACGGTCGCTATCGACCTTGACGACGCAACGCTTGAGAAGTTCGGGCTTCTGGAACCGGCGTATACGCTGTACGCGGTCAATGCCGAGACGGACGACGACGGGAACCCCGTGGGGCTGATTGAAAACTACATCACGTTCAGCGAAAAGCAGCAGGATGAGGATGGCAGTTACTTCTACTATGCCGCTTCCTACACGTTTGGCATTATTGCGCGCGTCGAGCAGATCACGGTGGATTTTCTGGAATGGGAACTGGAAAAATGGGTCAGCCCGAATATTTTCCAGATCAACATTCAAAAAGTGAAATCGCTGGCCTTTGAATCGCCCGATGTTTCGGTGACCTTTGAGCTTTCGGGGGCGGACAACGACAGTCTGCGCGTGGTTGAAAAGGAAACCGGTCATGCGCCGGAAATGAAGAATTTCAGACAGCTTTGGAAAGTGCTGCTCTCGGTGACGCAGGAGGGACCGGCCGAACTGTACGGGCAGTCGATCAAGGATTTGACGGCGGACGAGGCGAATCTGCTCTTTACGATGACGGTCGTGACCCGCGCGGGCGTGGAGCAGATATACAAGTTCTATCCGTATACCGACCGCCGCGTGTATTATACGGTCAACGGAGAGGGCGCGTTCTATGTGAACCGCACGATGCTGAATAAGGTGCTTGCGGACGTGCAGCGCGTCATGCGCGACGAAACGGTGGATTCCGAAGCGCGGTATTGAGAAAAAGAATCGATTGAATGGTTTGCGGGGGATACCTTTTGAAAAAGGTATCCCCCGTGCCCCCCTCCCAAAACTTTTCAGTTTTTGGAAAGCGGTTTCATGCTTCCCCTTGCCAAGTTGGCGTTTTTATACTACAGTAAATACAGTAAAAGAAATACATCGGAAAGGATCCCACTGCTATGACAGATGCTGCAACCATGGCGTATATCAATATGTTCGGCGTACTCGGCGCGCTGCCCGTCCTCTGCCAAACCGTACCCGAGGCGCGGGAAGCGCTCCGGCTGAACAATCCGATCTCGCTTTGCCTTTGCGTCCGGGACGGTCCTGCGGCCACGTTTACCTTTACGGACGGCGCGTGCGAAATGCTTGCGGGCGAGCGCAAAAGCGATATTCGGATTCCGTTTTCCTCGCCGGAAAAGTTTAACGGCATGATAAACGGCGCGGTTACACCCATTCCCTCGCACGGCTTTACAAAGATTAAGTTTCTTACCGGTCCGTTTATCAAACTGACCGATATTTTGTCTCGCTATCTGCGTCCCTCGCCGGAGGCGCTCGGCGACCCCGATTTTTTCCGAACGAGCACGGCGCTGATGCTCCAGGTCATCGGCGGCGCGGCGGCGCAGATCGGAAATCATGACAAAATCGGAAGCTTCAGCGCGTCCAACATGGCGGACGGTATCATTTGGCTTTCGATCAAGGACGGTCCGTGCGTCTCGGTGCGTGTAAAGGAGCATGTACTCTCGGCTGAGCCGGGACGCGCCGAGCCTGCGCGCGCGGTGATGGAATTTGCGGATTTTGAAACCGCGCGCGGTCTGTTTGACGGCAGGGTGAACGCTATGGACTGCATCGGCCGGCAGCAGATCACAATGCGGGGCATGATCTCCATGCTGGATAATCTCAACCGAATCCTTGACCGCGTGGCGGTCTATCTGGCATAGAACGGTAAAAAGCCGGGCTTCGGACAAAAGCGTGATATTCTGAATGAAGAATATCACGCTTTTATTGTATTGTTGAAAAAGAAGGAAAATTATGGTATACTATTGACAATAAGCGATTTGGAAGGGTTTTTTATGGCAAAGAACAGCAATTTGAACAAAGCGAGCAAGGCAAAAAACGATGAATTTTATACGCAGCTTGCAGATATAGAATTGGAATTGAAGCATTACAGAAAGCATTTTATGGGGAAGACTGTTTTTTGTAATTGCGACGACCCTTATGAGAGCAACTTCTTTAAATACTTCGCAATGAACTTTAACTTTTTAGGCCTTAAAAAGTTAGTCGCCGCTTGCTATATGGGTTCTCCCGTTGTGGGCGAACAGTTTGAGCAGTTGTCTATTTTTGATATTTTGCCGAGCGAAGAAAATACCCCCAAAAGATTTCCGTATAAAATTGAGATAACCGAAGTCGTGGACGTAAACGGGGACGGCACGGTTGATTTGGCCGATGTTGAAAATCTGCTGCGGAACAAAAACAATGCGATGACTTTGCTTGACGGGGACGGAGATTTTCGTTCTCCCGAATGTGTTGAAATTTTGAAACGATCGGATATTGTGGTTACAAACCCGCCGTTTTCGCTGTTCCGTGAGTATATCGCGCAGCTGATCGAATATAATAAGAAATTTCTTGTTATAGGAAATCAAAATGCTATTACATATAAAGAAATATTCCCGTTGCTCAAAGAAAATAAAATGTGGTTGGGTTATCGCTGCGGAGATATGTCCTTTACAGTTCCCGAATATTACGAAGAAAAGGAAACTCGTTTTTGGATTGATGAGAACGGACAAAAATGGCGAAGTTTAGGAAATATTTGTTGGTACACGAACCTTGACCATAAAAAGCGGCACGAAGCGTTGGAACTTTATAAAAGATATACCCCCGAAGAATATCCTATGTATGATAATTATGACGCTATTGAGGTTTCCAAAACCGCTGAAATTCCGTGTAACTATGATGGTGTTATGGGCGTTCCAATAACTTTTCTTGATAAATTCAATCCCGAACAGTTTGAAATAATCGGTATGGCTAAAAGAGGCGCTGGCGACCCAGCGCTAAAAACAAAAGTTTATACAAAAGAGGATTACCCTAATTATAGCGACTTAAACGCTACACCCGTAATCATTGAAAACGGCAAACTGAGAAATACATACCCAAGAATACTTATAAAAAGAAAGAAATAATGATGCGGTTTTTATTCCATCATTGTTGATTTTTGTTACGATATATTTACAAATTGGCGGAATTGTGGCATGATTATAATAGTTATAAGTAGATAATGAACGCTTTAGATGGGACAACGAGAGAGACATTCAGAAATGCACGAACAGGAAAAAATGATGAATTTTATACTCAGATTAATCAAAAAAAGGCAGGTATAGTTTATGAACATACAACTGCACGAAATTTCTGTCAGAGATGTTTTTAACGGTTACGAAAATAACGAGGAAACAGGACAAGTTGTGGCATACGGCGGCAAACTGAATGTTCGTCCTGCCTATCAGCGAGAGTTTGTTTATGACGATAAAAAGAAAGTTGCCGTTATGAACTCCATTCTTCACGATTTCCCGCTAAATGTACTGTATTGGTCGGAGAACGAAGACGGTACATACGAAATGCTGGACGGTCAGCAAAGAACAATATCAATCTGTGATTGGTTAGATAACGGGTATTCTGTTTTTGCAAACCCCAATTCTCCGTTGACGCCCTATTATGCGCACACTTCAAAGGAAGTAACGGAACAGGTGCTTGATTATAAATTGATGATTTATATTTGCAAAGGCACAGATTGTGAAAAATTAGATTGGTTTAAGATTATCAATATAGCCGGAGAAAAACTGACCGAGCAGGAACTCCGAAACGCCATTTATACGGGCGAATGGTTGAGCGATGCGAAAAAGTATTTCAGCAAGAATCAATGCATCGCTTATAAAATCGGCGAAAAGTACATGAACGGGTCAACAATAAGACAGGATTATTTGCAAACTGTTTTAAGTTGGATATCCGCAAGAGAGAACAAAACCATCGAGCAGTATATGGCTTTCCACCAGCACGATACCCATGCAACCCCGTTAAAGCAGTATTTCAAGACTGTTATGGACTGGGTTGAGTTGACGTTTCCGAAATACCGGGCAAAACTTATGAAAGGGTTAAACTGGGGCATTCTGTATAACGAATACGGCAATAATGTGTATGACCCCAACGAATTGGAGAGCGAATTGAGCCGTCTTTTGCAGGACGATGATATTACAAAGCAGAAAGGCATTTATGAATTTTTGCTCAGCGGCAAGACTAAAGAAAGGGTATTGTCAATCAGAGCGTTTACAGAAAATGAAAAAATGACGATGTACGAAAGACAAAAGGGTATCTGCCCTATGTGTAAGGCAGAGGGCAGGGACATTGTCTGGGCATTTGAAGATATGCACGGCGACCATAAAGTGCCTTGGTGTAAAGGCGGTCATACAACGCTTGATAACGGACAAATGCTCTGCCGGGAACATAATCTTGAAAAATCGGATATGTAATGCGGGGAGAGAACCGGCGCCGCGTTTGGATGCGCAAACGCGGTTGGAAGATTGCCTAGCTCAGCAAATAAACCGTCAGCAATTGGCTGACGGTTTATTTGTTTTAAATAACGGCGCTTTTTATCAGCCGAAAAACCGGGACTTTTCGGCGAGGGGGATCGGCGCGCTCTTTCGGGGGCAAATGCGCGCAATACTATTTTGTTTTTTGCGCGGTTTCTTTACAGGCGCAGCCCCTGCCGCATTGCTTTGCATGAGGGCAGCCGATACAGGCCGCGCCGCGCTTCTTTGCCCTTGCCAGAAAGTAGACGGCCGCGCCGATGATGACAATTAAAATTGCCGCGACAATAAAATTTTCCATAATCATTGGCTGAAAGCATACGCACCTTTCATCTTTTTATTTGTGTTGTTTATCAGTATGCACACAACGGCCGCAAAAATGAGAACCGCTAACAGTCCCCCGGCAGCCGCGCCGATGTTGAGCGTGGCCGGAGCGGTCAGGAGCGTACCGATGGTATATACCAGGTATCCGACCGTATAGCCTACGCCGAGTTGGAGCGCGACGCCGCCCCAAAGCCATTTGCTGTTTTTCATTTCGGCGTTCATCGCGCCGATCGCGGCAAAGCACGGGGGGGTATAAAGGTTAAACATGAGATACGCGAGCGCGGCGACCCGCGTGATGGCCAAAATACCGGCGGCTTCTGCGCCCGCGCCCTCCAAAAGCGCAAGCTCCTCGGTATCTATTAGGTTTTCAAGTCCCACAAAACAAACCGCCAGCGTACCGACGACATTTTCTTTGGCGATGAAGCCGGTAACGGCCGCTGCGGCAAACTGCCAGGAGAGAACGCCGATAATTGGAACCAGAATATAGGCGAACGGTCTTGCAACGGCGGCAAGGATGGAGGCGTCTGCGGTTTCGGCAACGCCGAGGCGCAGATCAAACGTCTGCATGACCTGAACCGCGGTGTTGCAGAGCAGAATAATGGTCGTTGCTTTTACGATGTAAGCCCAGCCTCGGCTGCACATGGATTGAAAAGCGCCGCGGAGAGAGGGAACTTTGTATGCGGGCATTTCGATGATGAAAAATGATTTTTTTGCCTGATAGCCTGCAATTTTATTTACGAGCAGAGCGCCGAGGAAAATGAGCAGGATTCCCGAAAGATACATCAGCGCGCTCACCCAGCCGGCGTTGTCGAAGAATGCGCCGGCAAAGAGCGAGATGACGGGGATCTTGGCGCCGCAGGGCATAAACGGAGCGAGCATGGCGGTCGCTCTGCGCTCGCGCTCATTGCGGATGGTGCGGCTTGCCATAATGCCGGGGACCGCGCAGCCGATTGTGATGACAAACGGAATGACGGATTTTCCTGAAAGACCGACTTTTTTAAAGATAGGGTCGAGAACGACGGCCGCACGGGACATATATCCGCAATCCTCAAGGAGCGCGATGAGAAAATACAGAACCATGACAAGCGGCAAAAACCCAATAACGGCAATAACGCCGCCGATTACGCCATCGACAAGCAGAGCGGACAAGAGGGGATTGGCATTTTCTAAAAGACTGCCGACGAATCCCTGAAAAGCTTCAAGCTGGCCGGTCAGCCAATCTGCAATCGGCGTGCCGACCCAAACCTGAGAGATTTGGAATACAAGGAACATGACGGCGGCGAAAATCGGAATGCCGAGCCACTTATTGGTCAGCACAGCGTCGATTTTGTCGCCGAAGTTTTTGTCCCTGGTCAATACTTTGCGGACCTCGACCGCTTTGACAATGCCGTTTACAAAGTCGAAACGCCTGCGGTCGGCGGCTTCAACGGCCGCGCGGTCAGCAAGGTCAATATCGCCCTGGCGATACGGCGCGGTCTGAGACGTGCCTGCGACGGATACGGCCTTTTCTACAACCGTCTTCAGTCCGTCGGACGAAGTGGAAACCGTTTCCACAACAGGACAGCCGATTTTTTTTGCCAGCGCCGCCGTATCGATTCTGGTTTCGTTTTTTCGGTTCAGGTCGCTCTTGTTCAGCGCGACGACAACCGGAATGCCAAGCTCCAGAAGCTGTGTGGTAAAGAAAAGACTGCGGCTCAGATTCGTAGCGTCTACAATGTTGATGATGACGTCGGGCTTTTCATTTTTTACATAGGCGCTCGTGATGCTTTCCTCGCTCGTAAAAGGGGACATGGAATAGGCGCCGGGCAGGTCAACGGCAATCAGCTGCTGCGGTCCGGCATAATATGCCTTTTTGATTGCGTGCGTTTTTTTCTCTACGGTAACGCCCGCCCAGTTTCCGACCTTTTCATTTCGGCCGGTCAGCGCGTTGTACATGGTGGTTTTGCCTGAGTTCGGGTTGCCGCTCAAAGCGATTCTCAATGAAGATTCCTCCTGTTTTTTCCTATATTTGCAATCCTTTACGGAAATGTTGCCGGTTTTGCCGGTTAGCCTGTGCTAACTCATTGGCTCTGAAAAAGCCGATGAAAGATCCGCATTTTTTCAGATC
Organism: uncultured Eubacteriales bacterium; assembly: GCA_958414825.1. Taxonomy (GTDB): domain Bacteria; phylum Bacillota; class Clostridia; order Oscillospirales; family CAG-272; genus UMGS902. The sequence goes on from CATYXQ010000002.1 coordinate 24,594, forward strand.
ACAATCGCATCGGCCAATTGGTTGTCGATGGTATATCGGCTGTCCTTTATGGAAACGACCAGGCCGCTTTTCAAATTGGAAATAACCGTGACTGCCTCGCCGCTGTAACAGCCGAGCGAAAACAAAAAGGCATTCATTTCTTCATCGTCTGTAACGACGTCCCGAATGATGTATTCTTTTCCTGCCGTTGCGTTTCTCAGCGTCATAGACCGTACCTTTCTCTTTCCAAAAATTCGGTTAGCGTTTGCTAACATTTGGCTCAAAAAAACAGTTAGCATCCTCTAACTGCAATTTAGTATACGCATTTCGGGGCGATTTGTCAACCATTTTTTTGAAAAAATTTTCCGTTTTTCGGAATGGTTGCTTTTTTTTAGAATCTGTGATACGATAAGATCAGCGGTTTATGCAAAATATTCGGTCGGGGGAGATGTGCGCATGTCATTGAAAGAATCCGGCGAGATGTATTTGGAATCCATATATGTTTTATGCAGATCACAGAAAAGCGTTCGCTCGGTTGATATTGCGGCGCATATGGATTTTTCAAAACCGAGCGTCAGCCGCGGCGTCGGAATTTTGAAAAAGCAGGGCTATATAACCGTGGATAAGGAGGGCTATATTTCCCTCACCGCAAGCGGTAAGGAAGCGGCGGAACGGATTTTTGAGCGCCACACGCTTCTGACGGCCGTATTCAAAGCGATCGGCGTTGATGAACAGACCGCCGAGGCCGACGCCTGCCGTATAGAGCATGTAATCAGCGAGGATACGTTCAAAGCCATCAGGGAATTTTACAGCAAAATGAAATGACCGTTTGACCGCCGGAAACCAAAGCTTTCCGGCGGTCATTGCGTATGGGGTTCGCAATCGGCTTTTGCAGGGCGTTTTTTTATGATTCGCCGTGATTCTTACAAAATACGTTACTAAAGTGAGTTTAATATTACAGTTTACTGACATTTGGAGGAAAAATATTGAAAAAGTGGAAGCACTGCGATAAGATAATATCAGAATACGCTCCGTATCGGGCGCTTTTCGGCCTGAAAACGGGATTTTATGATGAAGAGGAGAACGAACCATGAGAAATTTGAACAAATTTCTTGCTCTCGTGATGGCTGTGCTGATGCTGTTCAGTATGGCGGTGATTCCGATGAGCGCGGCAAATGAAGACGACGCCGATTCGATTTATTATGAAGCGGCGCAGCAGCTTGCGGCGCTCACGATCATGAAGGGCGATGAGAACGGCAACCTGAATCTGGAAAGCGGTGTGACCCGGTATCAGGCGGCGCTGTTTTTCGTACAGGCTCTGACCGGCAAAACCGACGTCAAGGTCTGGAACGCAGAGAAAAAGAGCACCATTTTTGCCGATGTTCCGGAATACGGCACGGCTATTGACTATGCGTACAGCATGAAACTGATCCTTGGCCGCGGCGACGGCAGCTACGGCTATCACGACCCGATTACCTATCAGGATATGCTGGTCATGGCCGTGCGCGCGCTCGGCTATGAGGAGGCCGGCATGGCATATCCGAACGGCTATGTCCTCAGAGCGCAGACGCTCGGATTGACCGATAACATCGAGACCGTCAACTTCAAGGGCAACCTGACGCGCGGCGAAACGGCGCAGATCATTTGGGATATGCTCAACACGCAGATTGCGTTTATCGACCCGATGACCAATGCCGTTATCCTTCCGGGTCAGGAGGATTTTTCTCCTTACGGTATGCTGATAGGACCCGGCAAAATCGAGCGCACGACGCTCCTTGAAAAGGCGGGCTATGCCAACGGCAAGCTTGAGGCGACCATTCTTTCCTTTAACGAAGCGCGCGACGAGGACGATGTGGATACGGTGGAAATTGAGTACACCTATCTGAAGGACGATTCCCTGTATACCGAATCGCTTGAGGTTGCGGCGGCTGATCTCGGCGTTACTGCGGACACGCCGAAAATCGAGTATCTCGGCCTGCCGCTGACGCTTTATGTCAACTGCGCGGCGGACGAGTTCGCTTCCCAGTACAGCATTGACGAGGATGAGCGCGAGGCGTCGGTGGTCTTTACAAACCGTGAGGAACTGAGCGCTGTAGAAAATCTTGGCGACGCGGGCAATATCCGCTATATCGACGACAAAGACGGCTCGGTTCAGCTTGGCGGCGCGAAGTATTCGCTGGATAAATACGATCTTTGCGTCTACACGTTCGACGAGGACGGCTGGGTTGAAAGCGCAGAGGCGCAGAACGATTTCCTCGACAACTTCCTGTATAAGACCAGGGGCGGATATGAGGACGCGCTGAATTCCTACGGCGCGGTTCGGTATATCGTTCGCGACGGCGAGAAAGACGAGAATAAGACGCTGCATATTTACTATACGCCGTACGAGTTCGGTCAGTACTTTGTACGCGAACTGCGCGACAGCGGGACGAGAAAGGATACCGACTTTGTGACCATCGGTACTTACCGCGATACGGCAAAGACCAATCAGGACGATGTTTCCAGTCACTTTGTGGAAAAACTGCTTGGAACGAACGTGGACGTGACCGCTTCCACCACGTCGGTTACGACCCGGAACGGCGAAAAGGCAAAGACGGTTGAACTCGCGGGCAAAAGCATCCGAAGCGGCAACTTCATGTTCTATTTCTATAACAGCGTGGACAACATCCTGAATGTTGTGGAAAACTTCGGCGGCTTTAAGACCGGCCGTCTGACCGGTACGAGCGCAAGCAGCCAGACCCTGAAGATCGACGGTACAAATAAGCCGGTCGGCTTCAAGGGCGCGTATATCAGCGATATGCCGGGCTACGACCATTCTTTGGTCAGCGACATCATTGATCTGCTTGAGTCCGGCAAGGACAATGTGAAATATATTGAAGCAGACGGCCGCGTCGTTTACTATGAGGCGCATTCGACGGCAAAGGCAGCCTCGAAATTCGACTATGCGATTGTTTCGATTGACGACGAACCGCTTGCAGGACTGCTGAAGCTCTCCAGGAGAGAGTTCAATGATGCGCTCACCGAGGACGGTTTGTATATTGACGACGACGGCATAGCCATTGCGGTGCTGGACACCGAGACCGGCAAATGGGAACTCGCGCATCTGCGCTATATGGAAGCGGGCGCGTATGACGAGGACGACGATTCGTTTGCCGTCAGAGGCGATATGCCCGTTCTGGCCGACTATGCTGAAAATTTCGGCTCGTTCGCGAAGGAAGACGATTATGAGACGCTCTATGACGCGCTCACGTCCAGTTCGGTGTTTGTTGTGCGCAGCCATAAAAACGACGTTTATAATCTCGCTGAGTGGAAGCCGACCGACGACCTTTTGACCTATGGCAGGGGCAGAGACGGTATCGTGTTCTCCACCGCGGCAAACAAGACCAATCTGATCACTGCGGACAACGATGAACCGGAGGCGCGCGTAACGCTGAACAGCGACACCGTTATTGTCGTTGTTTCCGGAGACCGCGTCGGCGTGCGCGTCGGCAAGCAGAACACGAGCGCGAGCGTTGAGTATGCCGGCAAGTTCCTTTCCGCCGATTCGGATCTGATCGTGTTTGTGACCGACAGTGCGACGGCGTTCAATCCGGAAATCTGGGGACAGGCGACCGGGGCGGATAAGGATGAGGCCTGGTATGTGGCGACGGCCGATACGGACGTCGAGATTGATAACCTGGGCGGCGGTTCCCGCAAGGTTATCGTCACAAACGTACTCAATCTGCGCACCATGCGGATGGAAAAGAGCTTGTCCTATACGGTGGAATCCTCTAAGGACGCGCCGGCCGCTCTTGACATTGGCGACGTGATTTATATGAGTTCAAAGGGCGTCGGCGAGCTTTACACCGACAGCTTGCAGGATGCGTTTGTCGAAGCCGTCAAGGCGAGCGGCGCCGAGGATCGCAAGACCTATACCGAGCTTGACGTCAGCAAGGTCGAGTTTATCGACGACAGCACAATCTGCATTGACGAGTTGGATCTGGACGGCATCGCGGCGGTCGATGAGATCAACGTAACGGTTCTGACGCTGGATCTGACCGGATTTGACAGGGATATTTACGATTACGACAATATGGCGCTGGATATTCCGTTTGACGACGAGGACGATCTCGGATACGAACATGCGTTCGGCGGTAAGTATGCGTATACGTTTGAGGGCGATATGATCGAGGAGATTTCGAGTCCGTCCAGCGGCATTCTGGATCAGCTTGTTATCGTGTCTGACGGCGAGACGATTCTGATTCCGGAATATGACGTGGATGATTTCAGGGGCGCGGAGAAGGCGACTCTGGATCTCACCATGTTAGCCAATGTCAGCAGCGGCGATGTAACGCTGTATGTTCTGAAAGTGCTTCTGCCCTTTTAAGCGGACGCTTGCGATTTGCTGAATAAACCCACCGGGGATGAATTTTGAATGGGATTCATCCCCGGTTTTTTGTCGAGCGCGCGGCGCATTTTGCAGGGCGGCGCGGGATTGTGTAAGGGCTTTCTTTTTAAAAATAGAGTTCCTAAAAATACAAAAGTTCGGAATTTTCCATTTTAAATAAATCACGGATATGCTAAAATTTTCATAAAAACAGGCCGGTAAGGTGGACAGAATAGACAGAAAAATACATTTTCAGAACATGTCTCCCCGGCCTGCATGGTTTTTTTGATCCTGTTGAAAAAACAAAAACAGACAGACGGAGGAACTTCTTATGAAAACAATACCGCGTTTTTTTCTGATCGTGATGCTGACAGCGATGCTTGCCTGCCTTGCCGTACAGGCGGAGGGGGCGGCGGTATACGTCTCTGAAAACGGCAGCGACGCCAATACGGGCGCCAGCGCCGCAGAGGGGGTCGCCACGCTGACGCGCGCCTGTGAACTTCTCTCGGACGCGGGCGGTACGATCTATATTTCGGGTACGGTCGCGGTTGATTCCAATGCGAAAAACGGCGCTGCCAACGTATTTGAAGCGCCGGCGCACAGCGGAAAAATCCGTCTGACCGGCGTGGATGCGTCCGCCACGCTGAAATTCGGAGACGTGCTGCACTGGTATATGTCGGGCGAGACCGAGATGGACAATCTGCATATCCTGCTTGAGGCAGCCGACAATTATTTGTGGGCGGCAAGACACAATCATTTCACGGTCGGCGAAAACGTGCGCATGACCGAGACAGGCAAGGGCGGAATTATTTTGATTGGCGGATGCAATACCGGCGGCGAGATCGAGCACACGGCGTCGGCTTCGCACCTGACGCTGTGCGACGGCGATTTTTACTTTGTGTATGGCGGAAACCGCAAGGAGGTTTCGGAGGCCTGCTGCGGCGATACGCTGGTTGAGTTTTTGGGCGATACGTATATCCGGGGCGCGTTTTCTCCCGGTTCGGTCAATCGGGACGTGAAGAACGCGACGGTTATAATAGACGGCATTGTAACCACCGGTTCGCACTTTTATTTCGGCGGCTATGATAAAGCCAGTGTGGAAACCGTGAACTTTGTGCTCAAGAGCGGTCAGGTCAACTGCGGCGGTACGTTTCCGGGCGGCATTGCGCGCGTAACCAACGCAAACGCCTATTATGCGGAGGACGCGGCGGCTTTGCGCTCGGTTTTCGCCGCGTATCTGACCGGTCCTATTGCCTCCTGTTGCACGGAGATCGGCCATACTGCGGACGCGGACGGTCGATGCCTCGTATGCGGAGCGGAAGTTTCCAAAGCGGCGGTTGAGATTAAAATGACGGTTGGCGATCTGAATGGATATGTAAACGGCGCTGTAAAAACGCTGGACGCGGCTCCGGTCATCCGCAAGGACCGCACGATGCTTCCCGTGCGGTTTGTCGCTGAAAATCTCGGCGCGGCGGTCGCTTGGGACGGCGCGACCGGCACGGCGACGCTCACAAGCGGCGATATTGAGATCAAAATTACGATCGGCGCTGCGGCGGCGACAGTAAACGGCGAGGAGAAGCCGCTTGACGCGCCCGCGTTTATTGAAAATTCGAGAACCTATCTGCCGGTACGCTTTGTCGCGGAAGCGCTCGGCGGCACGGTTGCGTGGGACGGCGCGACCGGCACGGCAACGATCACAAAATAAAAGCGTTTTGTTAAAAAAGGCTCCGGAAAATCCGGAGCCTTTTATCTTTAAATTGGGCTTAAGGAGTCGGAGGCACGTATCCGGATTTTTGCCCGGCATACGCGCGCTTAAAGCGGTTTTGGTCTGCGCGGCGGATCCGTTACGCAAACGAAATGAATCCCGCACGATTTTTTCAGGAGCGGCAAAACCGTTTTAACGAATAAAGTTTTGTTTTTCAGGTCTGCGGATCGTCCGGCGGAACCGTTTTGGTTTCCGCTTTTTTTTCGGTTTGCCGGCGCTTGGTGATGCGCAGGCCGTCCACAACGCGGCGGCCGCGCCCGCGGCCGGAATATTTGGTATAAAAGAAACCGATTATGGAAAAGACGACGGCGCCGACAAAGTTGACAAACAGATCTTTCATCGTATCGTAGAGTCCGATGTCCAGATACCCGCCGACGCCCAAACTCTGACCGTTGACCGCCGTGTCCGTGATGTTTTTGATCTGCACGGCGCGGTTTACGTTGTCCGGATTGAGGTAGACCGAGGAAATGTGCGTGACCACCGCGTCCTTTTGCATGTCGGTCAGGAAGAAATAATCCATGCCGAATTCAAAGAATTCCCAGATCACGCCGATGGTCATGGAAAAACAGAAAGAGGTCAGCGCGACGAAAAAGGGCGACAAACTCAGCTGAATCCGTTCGCTTTTGTTCAGAATGTCGATCAGCGACAGTCCGGCCGCGGCCGCGAGGAATCCGGTGGTCGTGTGCAGCATCGTGTCCCAGAATGTGTATTTTACATAATAGTCGTTGATTTCGCCTAAGATTTCGGCGGCAAAAATAAAGAACAGCACAAGAATTTCAAGTGCGGACGGCAGTTCGACGCGGAATGTCGTCTGTACAAACGCGGGCAGCAGAAAGAGCAGCAGCGTAAATACGCAAAGCGCGGCGTTTTCATAATTCCCGTTTAAAAACTGGAGGACGGCGATTAGAATGACGAGCGCGCGGAGCGTCATATAGACGATAAAGGTGGATTTGTCCTTGTGAAATTCCGCCTGCAGTTCATGATAAAAGCTGCGAAGCCGACTCTGTTTTTTTGTTTTCATAACGGCGCTCCTTTTTTTTGATATGTTCAGTATAACATATTCGGGAAATTTGTCAATAAAAACCAGAAAAGAAAGGGACGGAAAAACGTCTGCGGCGGCGTCAAGCAGGACGGAAATCTGTCTTTGCGGACGGTTGCCCGACTGTTTGATTTTGTGCAAAACGTAGAAAAAGAAAAACGCAAAAAAGAATCCGAACTTTACATTTTGTTTACAATTTGTGAAATTCGCCCAAAAAAATGAAATAAAAAGGACGGTTGGGACAAAAATTATCGGTTTTGTTAACAAGCTGCACAAAATTTTGTTTTTGTGCATGTTTTATATTTTTGAATACCTGTTTCGCTGTAATCTTGACAATATTCCTGATTTAACCTATAATGAAGATGCAAAATTTTCCCTGGGATTTTTTGTCTGCGCGGCTTCAGGCAGAGAGAGACGCCTGTTTTTTCGGTTAAAGACAAAGAAAACAGACTGTCGGTTATCAAAATCAAACGGTTCAATAAGGGCTTTGCCCCGTCATTCGGCGTTTTCAGTGGGAGCTTGTCTGCACGCTGAAAAAATGAAGTGGAACCCGCCGCCCTTTGAGGCGGGGGACGTTTTAATTTCGTTATATTTATTGTACAAATTGTCTTTGCGTCCGGATTCATCATTCATCCGGTCTCGCGCGTATTCATATATATTATATGTTGGAAGAATTGCAGCCGAAAAATTTATATAATTTATATATAAAGGAGAAAAAATATGCAGAAAAAGATTTTTTGTACTGTGTTTTCGCTCTGCGCTATGCTTCTGCTGCTCACATTTGCAGCCGGCGCGTATGAGTTTACCACAGTCGAAAAGGACGGGAAAACATGGAGCCAGATTTCCACAGCGGAAGATTTGGTGAATTTGATGAACGATCCGACCAAATGGGGGTCAAAATCGGCGTTTGTGAACTATGTTCTGACGACCGATATTGATCTGTCTACTTATACGGGGCCGCTCAAACAGCATCCGATCGGCAATCAGCCGGACACTGAGAGATTCCGCGGCACGTTTGACGGCGCGGGCTTTGAGATCAGCGGTCTCGATATGAGCCGCGAAGGCTTTGTCGGTCTGTTTGGATATGTGGTCAACGCGGAGATCAAAGACCTGACGGTTTCCGGTCAGGTGAGCGCGACCGGGAATTATGCCGGCGGTATCGTCGGCGTGTCGTTTGGCAGCGTGACGATTGATAACTGTGTAAACAAGTGCACGGTCAGCGCGCCGAATAGCAATTATGTCGGCGGTATCGTCGGTTTTGCCAATCTCAGCGGTCTGCCGTCGGGCACCTACGCTGTTGTGATCCGCGATTCGGTCAACGAGGGGGATGTGATTGGAAAATCCATGGTCGGCGGTATCGTCGGCCGGTTTGACGCTTCGTCGGTCAACAAAAATCTGTCCGCAACTTTTGAGGGATGCACAAACAACGGCGACGTTGTCGCCGACGCGCCGGCTGAGCATGTGTATGTCGGCGGAATTATCGGAATCTCAAACGTCGGCACTGAAAAGAAGACTGCCGGGTGCGCGACGCAGATTTCCGGCTGCGTGAACAACGGCGCCGTAAGCGGCAATGCGGTAGGAAAGTACTTCGCCTATACGGGCGGCATGGTCGGCTATCTGCGCGCCTGGATTCCGGATTTGCAGACGGTGACCGAATGCGTCAATAACGGCGATATTACAAGTCCGGCGTATGTCGGCGGCATAACCGGCTACGGCTATGCCGTTGCGGGCGGCCAGACGATTGAAAAATGTGTGAACACCGGTACGCTGACGGCTACGGGTACGACGCAGGCGGAAGTTGGCGGTATCGCGGGCATTTCATGGAACACGAGCGTGGATAATTGCCTGAACACGGGCGAGGTTGTGGCAAGCGCGAAGAGAGCAGGCGGTCTTATCGGGCGCGTCAACGGCTACGTCTATGCCTATACGGTTTCGGGCAACGTCAACCTCGGCGCCGTCACGGCTCCGGGCGGTACCGAGTCCGTTGCGGCCATTGTCGGCGACACGGAGGCAGGTATACCGTCCGACGGCATGTCGCCGTCAAAGGGCATGTATGCGGAAAACAACTATTATACCGAGGGCGCGGCGGATCCATACGGTACGCAGGTCGATCCTGCGGCAATCGGCAGCCCGGAGCAGTTTGCGGGCTTGGATAAAGCGGCATGGATTCTGACGGTAGACGGCCCTGAGCTTCGCGCTTTCCATGAGCACGACGGAACTGTCAGAGCGGTTTCGGTCAGCGATACGCAGCATCAGTGGACATGCAGCTGCTTTGAGTATACCGGCGGCGAGGTAGAAAATCATGCGTTCAATGCAGAAAAGGTCTGCACGGTCTGCGGCTATACGCAGTCGGCCTGCCCGCACACCACAACGCATAATGTTATTACCGTGACCCCGACCTGTACGGTGGAGGGCAAGGCAAACAAGGTTTGCGATACCTGTAGCCAGACGGTACAGATCAACGTTTCCCTGGGGCTGGACGCAAACAACCATAAGGGCAAGGCGCTTACGCTCCGTTACAATGCGGATGAAAACTGCGCCGAGTATGTCTGCGCGGGCTGCAGCGCGGTCGTATACAAGGATACCGCGCTTGCTGCAGACGTCTATGTAAAGCAGGATGGCATTGTTGTGTCGGGCGACAAAATTCCGACCGCTTCAATCGGTACGACCGAGGAGACGGCTTTTGCCGATTTTGCGATGGCGATGGAATATGCCGCGGCGTCGGTAAATTCCGGCAACGAGGATGTAACCGTTCATATCGTGGATTCGGCGGCGGTCGGCGCAAACTACGGCACGCCCGAGTTTACCGGCGGCGTGATTACGGTTACGGGCGGCGAGTTGAATTTCAACGAGAGACTGAGACGGTTCTTCCTGAACGGCGACGTGACCTTTGAACATATGACCTTTAAGACCAACGCGACCGACGGCATGAGTATCACGGCGCAAAATCATGCGCTGGTGCTCGGCGAAGGACTGGTTATGGGCAATGCGGGCACGCTGCCGGGCGTTGACGGCTACGGGTTCCCGGCTATTAACAATGTCAAAATGTATGTCGTGGGCGGCTATGAGAACGACGCGCACGAGGGGAAAGAACTGAACACCAACATCACGGTGCGTTCGGGCAACTACTGGTTTGTCGGCGGCTGGAACCGCGGAACCGGCAGCACCAACTACGGTACTTCCCATATCACGGTCGGCAAGACCGACCCTGCAGATGAACTGACGATCAATTTCTTCGTACCGTTCTCTACCGGTAATCAATATATTTCAGAAGAATCGGCGGCTACCGTCATTGTTGACGGCGACGCCACGATCATGAGACCGTTTGTAGGTACGCAGAACGGAGCGACCGCCGACGTCATGTACGTTACAAACTATGTTCTCAAAGGCAATATCAACCCGACTCCCGAAAATCAGGAATTTAACGGCGGACGCGGCATTGATATAAACTCGAATACCGCTGCGAAAAAGCAGACGGTAAACGTATATGTGGATATGCGCGTCGATACCGCCGTTGCGGATTCCTATGTGTTCTTCGGCGAACCCGGCGGCGCGTATACGGCGGATACAACGCTTGAAAATATCGGCGCCATTGTCAACAACTACACCTATGCGCAGTACTGCGAAACTGTGCTGGGCGGACACTTTGATACCAATGCGGACAATTTCTGCGACGAGTGCGGAGCCGATCTGGCCTGCAAGCACACGTCTACGCATCAGGTTACGGTTACAGTTCCGACCTGCTCGATCGAAGGATTTGCAAACGTCGTCTGCGACGACTGTCAAATGGTGACACAGAGCAATGTTTCGCTCGGCTTTGATCCGGATAACCATGCGGGAAAAGCCCTTACGCTCCGTTACAGCGCGAGGGAAAGCTGTGTTGAATATGTCTGCGCGGGCTGCGGCGCAGTTGTGTACAAGGATACCGCGCTGAAAACGGACGTTTATGTAAAGCAGGACGGTGTTGTCCCCTCCGGCGACAATGTTCCGACTTCTCCGATCGGTACGACCGAGGCGACGGCCTTTGCCGATTTTGCGATGGCGATGGAATATGCCGCAGCGTCAGTAAACGCGGGCAATGAAAATGTGACCGTTCATATCGTGGATTCGGCGGTGGTCGGCGCAAGGTACGCCACGCCCGAATTTACCGGCGGCGTGATTACGGTTTCGGGCGGCGAACTGAATTTCAATACGCAGCCCAGACGCTTCTATTTGAACGGCGATGTGACCTTTGAGCGCATGACCTTTAAAACCAACGCAACCGACGGCATGCTGATCTTCGCACAGAACCATGCGCTGGTGCTCGGCGAGGGAATCGTTATGGGCAATGCGGGCACCCTGAAAGGTGTTGACGGCTTCCCTGAAATCAACAATGTCAAAATGTATGTCATGGGCGGCTTTGAGGGTGACGCAGGCGATGGAAAGGAACTGAACACCAACGTCACGGTACGTTCGGGCAGCTACTGGTATATCGGCGGCTGGAACCGTCAGGCGCCGTCCGCCAACAAAAATTCCGGTACGGCGAACCTGACCATCGGCAAAACCAATCCGGACGACGAACTGCTGATTCATTATGTTGTACCGTTCTCCACTGGAACCGGCTATATTTCGGCAGAATCAGAAGCAACGGTTATCATTGACGGCGACGCCGAGATTATGAGACTGTTTGCGACCACGCAGAACGAGGTAACTGCGGACATTATGTATACCACAAACTTTGTTCTGAAGGGCGACGTCAACCCCGAGCATCCGGAATTTAACAACGGCCTCGGCATCGACGTCAATGCGCAGATCGATGCGAAAATGCAGACGGTTAACGTCTACACGGATGCGCGTGTCGAGACGGCTGTGATCGACTCCTATGCGTTCTTCGGCAACTCGGCAGCGGCGCTGGAGCCGGATCCGACGCTGAATACCATCGGTGCTATCGTAAACAAGTACACATATGTAGATTATTGTATAAAGGTACTCGGCGGACATGTTGACGAGGACCACGACAACCTCTGTGACGAGTGCGGCACGGATGCGCTCTGCAATCATGAAAGCTTTACCGAGGAAATCACCACGCCTGCAACCTGTACGGAGCCGGGCGTCAAGACCTTTACCTGCACAGACTGCATGAACACGCCGCCGTATTCTTATACGGAGCAGATCGCTCCGCTCGGCCATGATTTGGTTCTGGTAACCCCTGAGGTTCCGAAGACCTGCACGACGCCGGGTACGACAGCGGTTTACAAATGCCAGAGAGAGAACTGCGAACATGTCGAGGGCGGAGAAGTGATTCCCGCCGGACATACGTTTGGCGAATGGGTTGTAACCAAACCCGCGAAGCCGGGCGTCAAGGGCGAAGAGTCCCATACCTGCTCGGAGTGCGGATTTGTTGAAAAGAGAGAGATCGCGGCGCTGCCCGAGGATGAGGGCAACCGCAACCTGATCGCGCTTGTCGTCAGCCAAAATAAGGCGGAGTTCACCGTTCGTTTCAGCACGGTAGGCGCGGCGAAGATTGAGTCGCAGATCGTGAAGAAAGGCAGCGTGGCTGAAAAACCGGAAGATCCGGTCAAACTCGGATTCTATTTTGCGGGCTGGTACCGCGACGCCCGCTATGAGACGCCGTATGATTTTGCGGCGCCGGTATCGGAGGATCTGACGCTGTTTGCAAAATGGGAGACGGTTGACCCGCGCATCGTGATGACGGTCGGTTCGGTTGACGTCAGCGTATTCGGCATGGCGACGTATGCGGATGTACCGCCGGTTATCGTAAACAACCGGACCATGCTCCCCGCCCGTTTTGTAGCGGAAGCGCTCGGCGGCGTGGTGACCTGGAATGCGGATGAACGCAAGGTAACGATCATTTCCGGAGAGACGGGCATTGAGCTTTACATTGACAGCACGGCGGCCTACATCGACGGCCGTGAAGTGACGCTGGACAGCGCGCCGTTTATCAGGGACGACCGTACCTATCTGCCGCTGCGGTTTATTGCCGAGGCGCTCGGCGCTAAGGTAGACTGGTATCCGGAAAGCGGAAAGATCGTTCTGACCAGAACCGAGGGATAAGAAAATCCAAATCGGCTGAAAAATCAAAATCGCCCCCGTTTCGTATATACGAGACGGGGGCGATTTGACTGTCGGAAAGCAAAAATCGTTTCGGGATGCGGCGAGGGGTAAACGGCATATACATTTTTTACTGAAGCGCGCTGTTCGCTTTGTCGTTTTTTGTCCGCGCGTCCTCTTCGTAGCCTCACGCCCGCCGAAATTCAAAAATTTTTTGACCCGCCGCGCATTTTCCGTCTATTTGAATTTGCTTTTTTCTGCGATCTGTGTTACACTGTTTTCAGATGCGGGTCCAGACGGCGCCGCGTTTGAACTCAGATGGAAATTTCAAATTCTGCGCGGCGAGTCGGGCATGTCCCAAACTGGTCGCGCGGCGAAAAGGCAGGAATGTTTTATGGAACCGAAATACAACCGCTATGACAAGAGCCGCGCGCTTTTTGAACGCGCTTCGCGCGTGATTCCCTCCGGTATCTACGGGCACCAGGGACCCGCGGAGGGGTGCTTTATCCCGGTGGACGCTTTTCCGTTTTATTCCGAGCGTGCGAAGGGGAGCTACTTTTGGGATGTGGACGGCAACCGCTTTATCGACTACATGTGCGCCTATGGTCCGAACATTCTCGGCTACGGAGACGAGGAGGTGGACGAGGCCGCAAGGAAGCAGCTTGAAAAGGAGAACTGCGTCACCGCGCCCTCGTCGGTGATGGTTGATTTTGCCGAACTGCTCACCGGAACGATAGCATCGGCCGACTGGAGCTTTTTTGCCAAGAACGGCAACGACGTGACCACGCTTGCGGTCATGACGGCGCGCGCCTATACGCGGCGCAAGAAGATCGTCTTTTTCAAGGGCTATTACCACGGCGTTTCCGCGTGGACGCAGAAGATCGACTATTCCGGGGTGCTGGAGGAGGAGGTTTGCAACAATCTGTATGTCAAGTGGAACGATTTTGCGGCGCTTGAGCGGGTCTTTGCCGAGAATCCGGGGCAGATTGCCGCAGTCATCTCCCAGCCGTATATGCACGGGAACTTTGCCGACAACGAGCTTCCGGCCGAGGGCTTTTGGCAGCGCGTGCGCGACAAATGCACGGCGGAGGGAACCGTTTTAATCATAGACGACGTGCGCGCCGGGTTCCGGCTGGACGTCGCCGGATCGGATCATTATTTCGGCTTTGAGGCCGACCTGATCTGCTTTTGCAAGGCGTTGGCCAACGGCTACAACGTGTCGGCGCTGTGCGGCAAGGATTTTCTCAAAAACACGGTCAGCGGCATTTCGTTCACTGGCAGCTACTGGATGAGCGCGGTTCCGTTTGCCGCCGGAATCGCTTGTATCAATAAAATGAAGCGGCTGGATCTGCCAAGGCTTCTGCGTGAAAAGGGTGAAAAGCTCTGCGGCGGACTCCGCGGCGCGGCGGCAAAGCACGGCTATGATCTGCGCGTTTCGGGCGAGCCTGCGCTCTTTTATCTGCGCATTGCAAACGACGACAGTTTGATGACGCATCAGCGCTTTGTCGCCGAAATGGTGCGCAGAGGCGTTTATTTCACCAACCACCACAATCATTTTTTGAATTATGCGCTCTCTGACGCCGATATTGCACAAACGATTGAGATCGCCGACGACGTGTTCCGCACGCTCTGAACGGATAACGCCTTTTCGTATATGAGATCGGATTTTCGATTTTTGGCCGCGGCGTTTGCCGCGCCGCACATAGAGGTGATGGTATGGAAACCTTTGCAAACACAACCGGGGATTTTTTGAGGGATCAGGCGGCGCTCCCGCTGCGCCCGACTGCGTTCGGTACCTGCATGAAGCTTCCCGAAATGCCGTCCGGCGGCAATGCGCATCTGCTGCTTGCCGTGCGATCGGGGGGCGCGCTCGCGCATTTGCCGGACGGCGCTGCGCAAAAGCTTGCGGCCGGTTCTCTTTTGTATGTGCGCGCGGGCGCGGCGCTGCGCTTTGAGGCTGTATCCGGGGATACGGTCTGCGAATTTGTGCGGTTTGATGCAGACGCGGACTTCATGCGGCATTTGGATCTGCCCGACGCGCTTGCCGGCGAGGCGGGAGAGGGCGCGTCGCTTTCCGGCATTGTCCGGATGAATCCGTATGCGCTTGAATTTGCGCACGACTGCCTGAAAATCTGCGCGATTGTGTATTTTGCGCTGGCAAAGCTTGCGCGCGACCGGATGCTCAGCCGCTTTGAGCGTTTTGACGCGCTCGCAGACCGCCTGTCGCCCGCGATGCTGCAAATTGAGCAGCGCTATTCGTTCGGGTGCTGGCGTACAGCTGCCGGATGAGCGAGAGCCAGTTTTCCCGCCTGTTCAAGCAGATGTACGGATGCACGCCGATTCAGTATTTGATCCGCGTCCGGCTGGACAAGGCCAAAGAACTGCTCGCCTCCGGCGAATATGATCTGGACGCAGTTGCGGCGTCATGCGGTCTTGGCAACGCCAAATATTTCGGCGAGCTTTTGAAAAAGCACGATCATATCACGCCGCGCGAGCTTCGCGTGATGTACAAAGAGACCACGCAGCTTCGGTTCTTTTGAAAAATTTGCGTAAAAAACCAGTAAAAATCGGGGCGCATATTCAAAAACTGCGGATTTTCTATTTACTTTTCAAAGCTGCAATGGTATAATGTACGGTGGTATTTAAGCAATCAATATGATTTAAATATAAATTTTAGTTTTTTGGAGGTATTCCCAATGGCAAGAAAAAAACTTTCCATGGACGGTAATACTGCCGCGGCGCACGTAAGCTATGCCTTTACGGAAGTCGCGGGTATTTACCCGATTACGCCGTCCAGCCCGATGGCGGACAGCGTCGATCAGTGGTCGGCACAGGGGCTGAAGAACATCTTCGGCACGACTGTAAAGGTTATGGAGATGCAGTCTGAGGCAGGCGCTGCGGGCACTGTACACGGCAGCCTGGCGGCAGGCGCGCTCACAACGACGTACACAGCTTCTCAGGGGCTTCTTTTGATGATCCCGAACATGTATAAGATCGCGGGCGAGCTTCTTCCCTGCGTATTTCATGTTTCTGCGCGCTGCGTCGCGTCTCATGCGCTGAACATTTTCGGCGACCATTCGGACGTGTACGCCTGCCGTCAGACCGGCTTTGCCATGCTGGCCGAGACCAACCCGCAGGAGGTCATGGATCTCAGCGCGGTTGCGCACCTTTCGACCATCAAGGGCAGAGTGCCGTTCCTCAACTTCTTTGACGGCTTCCGCACCTCGCATGAGATTCAGAAGATCGAGGTCTGGGATTTCGACGATCTGAAAGAAATGACCGATATGGACGCGGTCGAGGCGTTCCGCGCCCGTTCGCTCAATCCCGCGCATCCCGTGCTTCGCGGTTCGGCTGAAAACGGCGATATTTTCTTCCAGCACAGAGAGGCCTGCAACCGCTACTACGACGCGCTTCCCGCAATCGTCGAGGAATACATGGACAAGGTCAACGCAAAGATCGGCACCGATTACAAGCTCTTCAACTACTACGGCGCGCCGGATGCGGAGCGCGTGATCGTCGCAATGGGTTCGATCTGCGACGTCTGCGAGGAGGTCATCGACTACCTGACCGCCAAGGGCGAAAAGGTCGGCCTTGTAAAGGTTCGCCTGTACCGTCCGTTCTGCGCGGACAAACTGGCCGCGGCGCTCCCCAAAACCGTGAAGAAGATCGCGGTTCTCGACAGAACGAAAGAGCCCGGTTCGCTCGGCGAGCCGCTGTATCTCGATGTTGTCGCCGCGCTCGATAAAGAAAACGTCAAAGCACAGATCATCGGCGGCCGCTACGGACTCGGTTCCAAGGACACGACGCCCGCAAGCGTTTTCGCCGTTTATGAAAACCTCGCCGCCGCGCAGCCGAAAGCAAACTTCACAATCGGCATCGTAGACGACGTGACCGGACTTTCCCTTCCGGAGAAGCCCGCGCCCGATACCAGCGCTGCCGGAACGATTTCCTGCAAGTTCTGGGGGCTTGGCGGCGACGGCACGGTCGGCGCAAACAAGAACTCGATCAAGATCATCGGCGACCATACCGATAAATTTATTCAGGCGTACTTCCAGTACGATTCCAAGAAGACCGGCGGCGTGACGATCTCGCACCTCCGTTTCGGCGACAAACCGATTAAGTCTCCTTACTATATCACCAAGGCAAACTTCGTTGCCTGCCACAATTCTTCCTATATCCTCAAGGGATACAAGATCGTGGAGGACGTAATGCCCGGCGGCACGTTCATGCTCGACTGCCAGTGGACGCCTGAGGAACTCGATGCGCACCTGCCGGCGTCGGTTAAATCCTATATTGCAAACAACAACGTCAAGTTCTACATAATCGACGCTACGACGATCGCTTCCAAGCAGATCGGCAACGCAAAGGTTAAGAATACGGTTCTTCAGTCCGCGTTCTTTGCTCTGGCCAACATCCTGCCGAAGGATGAGGCGGTAGAGTATATGAAGAAGATGGCGTACAAGTCCTACATCAAAAAGGGACAGGCGATGGTTGACCTCAACTACAAGGCTATTGACGCCGGCGCAAACGCAATGACCGAGGTTGCTGTTCCCGCCGCATGGAAGACAGTTGAAGTCAAAGCGCAAGAGAGCGCAGCGTCCGGCGACCGTCCGGAGCTTGTCAAGTTCGTTAAGAACATTGTGGAGCCGGTTTCCAAGATGGACGGCGACGCACTGCCGGTTTCCGCGTTTGTGGATTACGCGGACGGCACGTTCCCGCAGGGCGCCGCAGCCTATGAGAAGCGCGGCGTTGCGGTCAATGTCCCCGTATGGCATCCCGAAAACTGCATTCAGTGCAACAACTGTGCGTTTGTCTGCCCGCACGCGGCAATCCGTCCGTTTGCGATGACCGCTGAGGAAGCCGCAGCGGCGCCCGCTGCGACCAAATTCACGGCGAAACCGGTTCTCAAGACCGATTATAAATTCACGATGGCGATTTCTCCGATGGACTGCATGGGCTGTACGCTCTGCGTCAAGGCCTGCCCTGTAACGGCCAAAGCGCTGAAAGACGGCACGCCTGAGAAGTCCGCGATTGAGATGACCACGCAGGCCTCCCAGCTGGATCAGCAGGCGCCCTTCGATTATGCGGTTGCGCATGTATCTGAGAAAAAGGAACTTATCAACAAGACCTCGATTAAGGGCAGCCAGTTCAAGCAGCCGCTGCTTGAGTTCTCCGGTTCCTGCGCAGGCTGTGCGGAGACCTCTTATGCGCGTCTGATCACCCAGCTCTTCGGCGAAAGAATGTACATCTCCAACGCGACCGGCTGTTCCTCCATTTGGGGCGGCAGCGCGCCCGCAACGCCTTACACCGTCAACCGGGAAACCGGCCGCGGTCCCGCGTGGGCAAATTCGCTCTTTGAGGACAACGCCGAGCACGGACTCGGTATGGCGCTCGGTCAGAAAGCGATCCGCGAGCGTCTGATGGCGAAACTTGAGGAAATGGCCGCGGCTGAGCATACGCCTGCCGAGACCAAGGCGCTGATTGAGACCTATTTTGCAACCAGAGACGACGGCGAGGCCAACCAGGCCGCAACCGAAGCGCTGATTCCCGCGCTCGAAGCCGCGGCAGCTGCCGGATGCCCGGTTGCTCCCGAAATCCTCCGCGAAAAAGACTATCTGTCCAAGAAGTCCGTATGGATCTTCGGCGGCGACGGATGGGCTTATGACATTGGATTCGGCGGACTGGATCATGTGATCGCGTCCGGCGAGAACGTCAACATCATGGTATTTGATACCGAGGTGTACTCCAACACCGGCGGACAGGCGTCCAAGGCTTCCAACATCGGCCAGGTCGCGCAGTTTGCCGCTGCGGGCAAGGCAATCGGCAAGAAGAATCTTGCGGAGATCGCCATGTCCTACGGTTATGTTTACGTGGCGCAGATCGCGATGGGCGCGGATATGAACCAGACCCTGAAAGCGATAACCGAGGCGGAAGCATACAACGGACCGTCCCTGATTATCGGTTATGCACCCTGCGAAATGCACGGCATCAAAGGCACGATGGCCAACTGCCAGCTTGAGATGAAGCGTGCGGTTGAAGCGGGCTACTGGCAGATGTTCCGGTATAACCCGACGCTCAAGGCCGAGGGCAAGAATCCGCTGATTGTGGATTCCAAGGCGCCGACCGCGTCTTACCGTGACTTCATTACGAGCGAGACCCGTTACAGCCGTCTGGCGCAGCAGTTCCCTGAGAGAGCCGAAACGCTCTTCGCAAAGGCGGAAGAGGCTGCAAAGGCGAAGTATGAGCGTCTGCTCAAATACGGCGAAATGTTCAACTGACTTTTTGTTGACCATCTGAATGAAAAAGCGTCCGCAGCACCGGAAAATCCGGTTGCTGCGGACGCTTTGCGCTGTTTGAATCAAAAGGAAATTTTCAGCTTTTTGCGCCAGGCGAACACATATGCGCGCAAAAGGCGGCTTAGCGCAATGTCGTATACAATAAAAACAAAATTGGAGAGCGCGAGGGCGAGCGCCTCAAACCAGACGGTTGAAACCGCGAACAGGCGCAGTGCGAGCAGCATCACGCCGACGCAGACGTTTAGGAGAATCAGCTTGACCAGCCACTGCAAAGCGCCGTGCAGCCGCCGCTCGAACACGGATTTGGCTATCGGGTAGAATCCGAGAAAGCCGCAGAAGAGGATCGCGGGCGTTTTGACGGGCAAAAGCAGAAAGGAGAGCACCGACGCGACCGCGTAGACCAAAAACGCCCACCGCGCGCCGAGTTCGACCAAAACGAGCGCGACGCACATGGAGGCGAGCGCGGCCACGGAGAGATCGAGCACGTCAAACAGCGCGCCGATATACATCAATACCACCGCAAGCGCCGACAGGATTGCGGAAAATACAAGTTTTTTTGTTTTTTTCATATCAGCAGCAGGGAATCAAGTCGCCGCCCATGCATTCGCAGCAGCAGTCGGCGCAGATCAAATTGGTGCAGCAGTCGCAGCCGCTGCCGCCGCAAACGCGGCCGCCCTCGGCAGAATAAGACTGAGACATGTGTTCGAGATTGAGGCGGGCGCTGCGGTATTCCGGATTGTACGGATCCATGCGGCAGGCCGTGTCGAAAAATTTTGCCGCGTCGTGATACCAGCCGCGGCGAAGCAGAACGCATCCTTTGAGAAAGTTCCATTCCGCGTCCCGCGACGCGGTCGGTATGGCGTCGAGCGCCGCTTCGGCCTGCGAAAAAGCGCCCGCGTTAATCATGCGACGAATCTGCGCATACCGCGCGTCCGACGAACCGGAACCGGCGGAGCCGTAGAACGAGCCTGAGCCGTAGGCGGTATTTGCGCCGTGCGCCCCGCCTGATCCCTTGCCCGAACGGAGCGCGTTGATTTCATCATACGCTTCGTTGATCTGCTTCATTTTTTCATTGGCGATTTCTTTTAGATCCTCGTCAATGTATTTGTCGGGGTGGTATTTTTTGGCCAGCGCGCGGTAGGCGGTCTTGATCTCCTCATCCGTGGCGCTTTCAGGCACCCCCAAAACTTCATATGGATTCCTGCTCAAGCTCTTCTCCTTTGCCATGCCCGAGGACGGCGTGCGCCCGCTGCGGCATTCCAAGATATAGTATATTTTGCGTGATTTTCGAGAGATCGCCGTCGCTCTCGTCGCTGCAAAGCGCATAAGCGTCCGCCGCGGCCTGCAGGTCATAGCGAAGCGTCATTTCCACAATCGAGCGCCGGTCGCTGTCGAGCGTTTCGCCGTACAGCAGCAAAAAGGGATTATAAGCGCTGCGCTTTGCGTCCCGCTCCATGTCGTCGGCCGCGTCCAGCGTATAGATCCAGCGCCCGGTGCGAAAACCGATTTCGCGCGCGATCGCCGCCTCTTTTTGCAAAAGCCCGTGCGAAAATACCGCGCCAAGCAGCCTGCCGAACAGATCCGCCGGCGCGTCCACGCTCGGCAGCCGCTCGGCTTCCAGCGCGGAAAGCTCGGAGAGCCGCGCTGTGATTTCCGTTTCGAGCGCCGGGAGTCCGGCGCGCCGGACTGCGCGGTTCGCGGGAATCTTCAGCAGATGCAAAAGCATTCTGCGCGCGCCGCGCTCGTCTGCCAGATCGTCGCGGAGCTTGCCGTCAAAGAGGAGCGCGTTGGTCTTTGCCGCATAGCGGAGCGCCTCGTCCGGCTGCAAAAATAAGCGCCGACGCAGGGGATGCAGCGCGCATCGGCCATACACGAATTGCGGCTTTATTTTTAAAACCGAAGCGCGGATCAGGTACAGAAACACCATGTCGTAGGAGAGCGTCATTCGGGCGCATTGTCCCGTGCAGCGCCCGATGGCACGGCAAAGACCGCAGTAAATGCCGCGGTACAGACCGTCCAGCCGCACCGTAAGTTCGGGGCGCGCCGCCCTGACATAACCGAACATAGTTATCCTCCATCCGAAAACATATAACGACAGACACGGCGCCGCGCGGACCGGCAGAAAGTCTGATATAGTATTATTTTACTACATCGGCGTTTTTTTATCAAGACGCTTTCAAAAATATGCCGCAACATTCACAAAACAGACAGATTACAGGGCAAAAATCGGGGACGGCGGCCTGAAAACAGAGGGACGAGGCCGTTTTTCTTTCGTAAAGTCTATTTTGCGGACAGACCAAAAGCCGGCGGCATGGGCTTGTAATCAGAATTTCCCAGTTTTTCAATGCGGCGGGACCGTAACCGCCCCGGCAGCGCTTTTATGGGACGCAGTTTGCTATTCGTTTTGGTTTGCGTCAAGCACGGCCGCGGCAGCCGCGCTTTGCAGAATGCGCGCCGTCTCCTTTTTCAGATCGGCCGTATAGGAAAGTCCTTCGGGCGATACGCCGAAAAGGGCGGCAAAATGGCAGAGCGCCGCAAGATAGCTTCCGGAAACGGATGGGTGGGAATGATCCGGGTTGTAGAGTTCGATTTCTGGAAAATGCGCGCCGACCTCCGAAAACGCCGCGCCCACGGGCGAGCGTCCGCACGCAAGCGCTTTTGCCGCGCCGGCGTACGCTTTTGCAAGTTTTTCGGTCATAGACTGGTTTGTCCAGCCGTGCTTTGTCAGCGTTTCGCTTGGTTCCCGGCGTCCCCAGGTCTGGTACAGATAGATGCGCGCGCCGTGCGCGCGAAGCTTGTCGCAGAGTGCGCGCGCGGACGCCAAAAACGCATCCGGATCCGACGCCGGAAGTACGCTTTGCTCCTGCAAAAACGCCGTGTCAAAGCGATTTGTCTCTAAGAGACTGCGCAGCTTTTCGTAAAGCGGATCCGCGGAATCCTCAAACTGCCGGAGAAAACAGCCGCCGCGCGTGACCGACTCAACCTTGACCGTATATCCCGCCGCCGCGCACGCGGAGCCGAACATGCCCGGCATATCGTTAAAATAGGTATAGCTGTTCCCTAAAAAGAGCACCGAGCGGACGGGAGACGGTTCTGTGCCGTGCGCCGCGTCTTTTTTTACTGTATTCGGATGATTCATAAGAATCCCTGCCTTTCTCTGTTTTGTTCTATCATACCATAAAATCGGAAAAAAGAAAGACAAAAATGAAAAATAGACGCGCTTGCTTTATGCGCGCGGATGTGATACACTGTAAGCATTGCGGCGCATTTAAGCCGCGCGCGGAAAAGGGAGGACTTTCCAATTGACGAAAGAGGAATGCTTTGAAATCGCCGTGCGGCAGTCGGCGGTGGAACTCGGCTGCGCGCCGTCGGATTTTGTCCGGGGCGAAAATCTCGTACTGCCAGCGTCGCCCGCCAATCCGGCGGCTCGGAAATATCTCGCGATGCCGCAGGCCTGTACGCTGGTTTCCTATGGCAGCAACGTCGTGGCGACCGCGTCGGATGCGCTTTTTCCGATTGTGCGCGGCTATGTTTCGCGCTATGCGGCGGCGCATTGCTTTGAAACGCCGAATTTGCTTGTGCTGGAAGACGCGCTGGCAAAACACGGCTTTCGCGTATGCTTTATGGCCGAGTATTTTTTGCCGGATCCCGCGCGCATTTTACCGGGGGAATGCGGTTTTACGGTAAAACCGATGAGGGCGGCCGATTTTGCGACCCTGTATCTGCCCGAGTGGAGCAACGCGCTCTGTGAAAAGCGGCGCGAGTTGGATGTGCTCGGCATGGGCGCGTACGACGGGGCGCGCCTTGTGGGGCTTGCGGCCTGCTCCGCCGACTGCGCGGACATGTGGCAGATCGGCGTGGACGTTTTGCCGGCGTATCGTGCGCGCGGAATCGCTTCGGCGCTGACCGCTCGTCTGGCGCTGGCCGTTCTTGAGCGCGGCAAGGTTCCGTTTTACTGCGCTGCATGGTCAAATCTGCGCTCGGTACGCAATGCGCTGCGCAGCGGATTTTATCCCGCGTGGGTCGAGCTTGCCGCAAAGCCGACGGATTTTGTGGAGCGGATGAACCGGGAGAGCGAGCATCGGGATGCGTGAACGATATGGACGGCGGTAGGAAGCGTCCGTGGCCACGGACGCTTTGGCGGCGCGCGCTGCCGACAAACGGCGGAGCGCCTGCCGCGGGTCGAACCGATCTGAGGAGAAACAAAAAACTTGGACTTTTGAATTATTATCGGCAAATGAGGAGGTCAATATGTTTAGCTGGATCAACTTTTTGTCTTATGCCGTAATTACGGCTGTTACGCCCGGTCCCAACAACATCATGTCCATGTCCAATGCGAGTAAATTTGGTTTCAGGAAGTCGGTTCCGTTCAATCTCGGTATCTGGGCGGGCTTTTCGGCGGTCATGCTGATCTGTACCTTTTTCTGCAATACGCTCTCGGCAGTGATCCCCAAAATCAAAATGCCGATGCTCGTAATCGGCGCTTTGTATATGCTTTGGTTGGCCTGGAAAACCTTTAAAAGCTCTTCGGTTATTGAGGAAGATCATTCCCGCAGCGGTTTTTTGTCCGGTCTTGCGCTTCAGTTCATTAATCCTAAAATTTATATTTATGGCATTGTTTCGATGGAAGCGTATATTCTTCCGTTCTATCAGGGGCAATGGAGCGCGCTTATTTTCTTTGCGCTTTTGCTTGCGTTTATCGGTTTTGTCTTTACTGTATGTTGGTCGCTCTTTGGGGCGGTGTTCCAATTGCTGTTCTCCAGGTATGCAAAAATAACGAATACCGTTATGGCGCTGTTGCTGGTATACTGCGCCGTATCCCTGTTCCTGTAAAGCAGGACGCTTTTGCTGCGCGTTTTTTGTCGAAAAAATGACCGTATCTTTTCTCAAATTCAAATTGACATTTTACTGGAAAAAATGTATGATTATATATGTGATAGAACTGTTATTTTAGCTCCTTGAAAGGAAAGGTGATCCCTGAATTATATGGATGTATGCGTTGTAACCAATGATAAAAAAATCGCGCGTTTTCTTATGCTGGAACTTGAAGAGGCGGGCGTTGACGTTCATGTTTGCGAAAATTTTTCCATGCCCGCACAGCTGTATATATGCGATTTGGACTTTCTTCCGCCGGATACGGAATTTCCCGCCGATGTGATTGGATTTTCCTCTGATCCGGAAAAGTCCAAAATTGTGAGTTTGTTCTTCGGACGGCCGATTGACGCCAGGTTTATGCGCCAGACGGTTATGAAAATTTTGGAAGAGACCCGCGACATGCGCCGTGCGCGCACATTGGCCGTCAATATGAATACGCGGCGCGTGTTCGGTCCGTACGGGGACGTTCGCCTGTCGATCAAGGAACTCAGACTGTTTACAGCCCTCAAAGAGGCGGGAACGCTGACACGCGAAGAGGCTGCCGCGTTTTTCGGCGATTCGGAGAGCAATGTTCTGGATGTTTATATGCACTATCTGCGCAAAAAACTGAAAACGGTCTGCCAGGTGGACATTATTGCCGCCAAGCGGCGGGTCGGCTATTCGTTCCGCGATGACGTAAAGGTCAATATTCTGTGACGAATTGGACAAAAAAGGCTTCCCCGCGGGGAAGCTTTTTTTATAATTCAAAAATCAAGCGTGCCGGACGTGCGGATTTCTTTGAGCAGCATTTTGAGCGCTTCGCGTCCGTCTTTTGCATGGATTGTACAGCCCGCCGCCGAAATATGCCCGCCGCCGCCGAATGCCGCCGCAATCTCCGAAACGCGCGTTTGATTGTTTCCGCGCAGGGAAACGCGGTATACGCCGGCCTCATCTGTCGCTTTGACGACAATTGCAGCGCGCACGCCGCGCACGCTGCGCACAATGTCCACGGCGGTATCAAAATCGGTATACGCAAGTTCTTCTGAAAAGCAGTCCCGGTCGATTACCACCGCCGCGACGCGGCCATCTTCATAAAGCTCAATCGAGCTTTGCACAATGCTCTCTGCGCGAAGCTGGCCTGGTTCTTTTGTGTCAAACAGCTGCAGATTGATCGAGGCCGCGGGCGTACCGGCCGCGATCATGCGGGCGGCGCGGAAATGCGTGCCCGGCGTCACATTGGAATACTTGAAGCACCCCGTATCCGAACTGACCGCGCCGTAGGCTGCAGCAACCGCTGCGGAGGGAATGGCGGGAATCAGTTCCAGCGCGGCGGCTCGCTCGCACAAATCAAAAATGATCTCTCCGACAGCGGCGGCCTCGGCGCGGACAAACTCAAACTGCGCATACGGATTTCCGACGTCGTGATGGTCTATCCGCAGATAGACCCGTCCTGCGAGCGGTTCTGCCAGCGCGCCGAGCTGGTCGGGCGATGCGACGTCCACGCAGAGAATCTGCCGGGTTTCGAGATCATCGGGCAGCGAGGGGCGGACCGAGAGGCCGCCGAGCAAAAAGGCGAGCCGTTTCGGCACCGGGTCAGGGAACAAAATCTCCGCTCGCCGCCCCATGCAGCGCAGAAGATGCGCAAGCGCGGCGGCGCTGCCGACACAGTCGCCGTCCGGACGCCGGTGTCCGATAATCAGCGCGTTTTGCGCTGTGCAAACCTTGTCAAAAAGGCGCAGAAAGTCCAAACTATTCATGGTTGTCTCCATTGTCTCCGTCTCCGCGCTTTTCCGTGCCGATCTCTGACAAGAGCTTTGCGATATGCGCGCCGTGTTCGAGCGAGCGGTCGTGCCGGAAGCTGAACTGCGGCGTATTGCGCAGATTCAGCCGCGCGGCGATTTCGCGCCGGATAAAGCCGGCGGCGCTTTCCAGTCCCTTTTTTGTTTCCTCTGGGTCGCCCGCAAGAACTGAGAAATACACCGTGGCATATTTCAGGTCGGGTGTGACCTCGGCAGCCGTGACGCTGACCATCGCCCCCTGTACGCGCGGGTCCTTGACCTCGCGCAGCAGTGCGGAAAGCTCGCGCCGCACCTCGTCATTGATTCTTCCCCGTCTGTAATTTGGCATATTTCCCCCAAAAAGCGTTCATTTGTATTTTTTCGGCGCCCCGCGCCAAGAACAGGCGCGCTCCGGATTGAACTCAATACTTTTATTATACCCAGCCTTGCGCGCAAGTTCAATAGAATTTTTACATAAATATAAGCTTTTCTGAGAAATTTGCGGAAAAGACGTGCGAATACAGTTGATTTTTGACCCGCCAGGGACTATAATAATGATGTTATGAAAGTATACTTGGGTTTTTATACCCAGACGGCAAAACCAGAAAACGAATGCGGCGCGCCGGCCTTTGAAGCGCCGGTTCTTTGCAAAGGAGAGAGCGGAATATGGAGAGAGTTTCCAAGGACAATTATTATCTGGACATCGCCGAAACTGTTTCGGAACGCAGTACCTGTCTGCGCCGCCGTTTCGGTTCGATTATCGTAAAGAACGACGTGATTGTTTCGACCGGCTACAACGGTGCGCCGCGCGGCCGCAAAAACTGCACCGACCTCGGCTTTTGCAAACGTGACGAACTCAACATCCCGCGCGGCGAACGGTATGAACTTTGCCGCTCGGTGCATTCCGAGGCCAACGCCATCATTGCCGCTTCACGCGCGGATATGCTCGGTTCGACCCTCTATATGTGCTGCACGCTTCCGCCGCACGGCGAGCTTGCCGCCGGTACGGCCAACTGCATGATGTGCAAGCGCCAGATCATCAACGCCGGCATCGAATGGGTGGTCATCCGCGACACGAAAGAGGAGTACCGCCGCATCCGCGTGGCCGACTGGCTTGAAAACGACGACAGTTTAGGCGACAAGCTCGGATACTGACTGTAAACGCGCAAAGGCAAGGTGATAACTTGAAAACCGAAGAAAACGTATTGATTTTGAAGCATCCGCTGACCAGGGAAATCCGCATGTACTGCTTTGTCTGCACCGGCAACACCTGCCGTTCTCCGATGGCGGCGGCGCTGCTCAACCATCTTGGGCAGAGCCGCGGGATTTTCGCGTTCAGCCGCGGCATAGCGGCAGTGCCGGGCGCGCCGATTGCCGAAAACGCCGTAAAGGCGCTGCGGGACGCGGGCATTGAACCTGTGGGGCGCAATGATTACACCAGGCACCGCGCGTCCCCGCTCACGCGCGGGGATCTTGAAACATGCGACGGCGTATTTGCACTGACGCCGGTTCATGCGCAGCAGATTCTGCTTGCGTTCCCGGAATTTGCCGGAAAGGTAAAGGCGCTCGGCGACATCGCCGATCCTTACGGCGGCGCGCCTGAGCAGTACGCGGCCTGTCTTGAACAGATTCGCGATTCGCTCCGCGAACTGTTCCCCTATTTGTTTGATCCGGATGCAAACGCCTGAGATTCGACCCGCAGGGCAGGCGGAGCTTGAAGCAATCAGCCGCCTGGAGCGGGAAAATTTTTCGTTTCCGTGGCCGCTTTCCGATTTTGAGCGTATGTTGGAGGGCGGCGATAAAATGCTGCTCTGCGCGGTTTTGGACGGCGTCTGCCTCGGCTACATCGGCCTGTATATCCTGCCGGACGGCGCGGAAATCATGACGCTTGCCGTAGAGATGGCCGCGCGCGGACGCGGCGTCGGCGGCCTTCTTGTCTCAGAGGCGCTGCGGCGGCTGCGAAGATGCGGCGTGCAGACGGTTTTTCTCGAAGTGCGCGCGGGCAACGCCGCCGCGCGGGCGCTGTATGAACGCTGCGGCTTCGTCCTTTGCGGCGCGCGGCGCGGCTATTACAAAAAACCAACCGAGGACGCGGCGCTCTACCGCCTCGATTTTCCAAGCGGAAAAACCGGCGCATAAAATTTCACGTAAATTTGTCTGTCCGCGAATGGACGGCTGTAAGGAATACCTGCATGTATATTTTAGGAATTGAAAGCTCCTGTGACGAAACCAGCGCGGCGGTCGTCGAAATGGACGGGCATACCCGCCGCATCTGCTCCAATATCGTCGCTTCGCAAATCGACGTGCACCGCCTGTACGGCGGCGTCGTCCCCGAAATCGCGGGTCGGGCGCATATCGAAGTGATTTCAAACGTGACTGCGCGCGCGCTCGGCGAGGCGGGCGTTTCGCTGGATACAATCGGCCTTGTCGCGGCGACCTCGCATCCGGGGCTGATCGGCGCGCTGCTCGTCGGCGTCAACTTTGCAAAATCGCTGGCCTTTGCCAACCGAATCCCGCTGTGCGGCGTCAATCATGTGCACGCGCATATCGCGGCCGCCTATCTCGCGCATCCCGAACTTGTCCCGCCGTTTCTCGGCGTGGTGCTATCGGGCGGTCATACCTCCTTTTATCTTGTCCGGGATTACACTGACTTTGAGGAGGTCGGCTCCACGCGGGACGACGCGGCGGGCGAAGCCTTTGATAAGATCGGCCGGGTGATCGGTCTGCCCTATCCGGGCGGAGCGGCGCTTGACGCGCTCGCCTATACCGGAAACCCGGACGCCTACCGGCTGCCCTCCCCTGCGCTTGCGGGCGACACGCTGGATTTCTCCTTTTCCGGACTGAAGACCGCCTCGCTCAATCTCCTGCACACGGCGGAGCAAAAGGGCGGTTCTGTTGACCGCGCGGATCTTGCCGCATCGTTTACCAAAGCGGTGACCGACGGCATTTCAAAAAAGCTCAGCGCCGCGCTGACGCGCTTTTCGCCGCGCGCGGTGGTGATTGCGGGCGGCGTCAGTGCAAATTCGCACATCCGCAAGGCGGCCGCGCGCATTGCCGGTTCGCATCGCGTCCCGCTGTATCTGCCGCCGCTCTCGCTTTGCGGCGACAACGCCGCTATGGTCGCAGCCCAGGGGTACTACAGCTTTCTTGCGGGCAAGCGGGACACGCCGGATTTAAACGCTTCGGCGGTATAACGAAATGAAGACGTCCCCCGCCTCTAAGGGGCGGCGGGTTCCACTTCATTTTTTCAGCGGCGAATCCGCCGTCCATACGTGCAAAGCCAGACGCAAAGCCAAGATCCCGAAATTCACGGCGGAAAGCGCCGGTCGGTTGACTCAGAAAGGACTCGTTACAAATGGAAGAACGCGATTCTAAGAAACCCGCAAAATCTAAAGAAAAATCTACGAATTATCACATTTCTCCCGCAGTCATCAAACGGCTTCCGCGTTATTTCAGATATTTGCGCGAACTGCTTGAGGCGGGCAGAACGCGGATCAGTTCGGGCGAGCTTTCGAGATTGATGAGCGTGACCGCCTCCCAGATTCGGCAGGATCTGAACTGCTTCGGCGGGTTCGGCCAGCAGGGTTACGGCTACAATGTCGAATATTTGTATGGAAAAATCAGCGAAATCCTCGGCGTGGCAGACGGATACCGCGCGGTCATTATCGGCGCCGGACACCTTGGCCTTGCGCTGGTCGGCAGTCCGATGTTCTCAAAGCGGGGCGTCACGCTGACCGCGCTCTTTGACAGCGATCCCGCGCTTTTCGGACAAGAGTTCGGCGGACTGAAGGTCTATGACGTGCGGATGCTTGAGGCTTACCTCTCGCAAAACCGGGTGGACGTTGCCGTTTTGACCCTGCCGCGCCAATACGCAAAGGAAACGGCTGAGCGACTCGCGCGGCTGGGCGTAAAAGGCGTTTGGAATTTCACCAATGTCGAACTCAATCTCGGCGAGCTCGGCGCCGTCGTGCAGAACGTACACATCGGCGACTCGCTGATGCAGCTGACGTATAAAATCCACGCGCGCGCGGAAATATCGGACGCCGCGCCTGATTTGGATCTTTTCTGATCCGAAAATTGATTGACAAAGAACGGATACAAACAAAATGGGTCTGAAATTCGATGATAAAGCGGGCGCGCTGCAAATTCCCCGCGCCGCCGCAGCAGCAGCGGCGGGAGCCGACGGCGACGATCTGCGCGTTTTGCTGCTGCTTTCACGGGCGGAAGCGGACGGCGTGGAATTTGAATTAGCCGCCGCCGCCGCCGAACTCGGCATTTCCGAGGCCGACGTGCGCTCCTCCCTAAAATTCTGGCGGGGCGCGGGCGTGCTCGGACGCGCGTCGCGCAAAAGGGGCGCGGACAGCGCGTCTGGAAAAGCGGAGGCAAATGACAGGACAAATGCAAAGACAAACGCGAATCCGGGCGCGGACGCAGCGGATCCAAACACGAGCGATGGCGGCCGCAGAACCGATGAGAATCCACGCCGTCTCCCGCCTGCACGGAACGGGGTCCGTTACACAAGCGACGAGCTTTGCCGGATTGCAAACGCCGATGAAAATTTCCGCGTTCTGCTCGATATGGCGCAGCAGACGGCCGGACATATTTTCAATACGCCTGAAATCGAGATCATAGCGGGGCTGTATTCCCATCTCGGTCTTTCGGCCGAATATATTTTGACATTGCTGAATTATTACGTCAAGCGCAAGGAAAAAACGCTGCGTTACGCCGAAAAGGCGGCGTATTCGCTCATCGATCAGGGCGTCGATACCCCGGATGCGCTTGAAGAAAAGCTTCGGCGGCTTGAAAAGGCGTCCACGAAGGAGGGGCAGGTGCGCGCGATGTTCGGTCTCGGCGCGCGCAGTCTGACCGCGGCGGAGGCCGCCTGCCTTGAAAACTGGTTTGGCGTATGGAATTTTGACGAGCGCATGATCGCGCTTGCCTATGAAAAAACAGTCAACAATACCGGAAAAGCGTCGATTCGGTATGCCAACAGCATTCTGGCCGCCTGGCACGCCGACGGACTCGCCACGCCGGAAGACGTCGCCGCCGGCAAAAAGCCCAAAAAGAGCGGCGCTTATACCAAAGCGTCCGGCCATGCCGCGCCGCAGAGCTTTGACGTGGACGAATTTTTTGAAAAGGCGCTGAAGCG
The DNA here is from genome assembly GCA_958414825.1 of uncultured Eubacteriales bacterium. Classification (GTDB taxonomy): domain Bacteria; phylum Bacillota; class Clostridia; order Oscillospirales; family CAG-272; genus UMGS902. The sequence goes on from CATYXQ010000002.1 coordinate 55,871, forward strand.
CTCCTATGCCGACAGCGGGGAGAAGGAAACATGAGCTATAATAGTGAAAATTACTATGCGCTCCGCCGTGAATTTGAGGAAAAGCATCTGCGCGCCATCGAGCGCGCGGAAACGCTGAAAAAAACGCTTTGGGGCAAAATCGACGGACTGCGCGAGATTGACGAAGCGCTCTCCGACACCGGCGCGCGCATTATGGGCGCGGCGCTCGGCGGAAAAGCGGGGCTGGACGGCCGCATTGCGAAAATCCGGCAGGATGTGGAGGCGCTGCGTGAAGCGCGCGCCCTGCTGCTCCGGCAAAACGGTTATCCCGCAGACTGTACCGACGTGCATTACGAATGCGAAAATTGCAAGGATACCGGCTTTGTGGATACCAAAATGTGCGCCTGCTTTCGCCGGGCGCTGACTCTGCGCGGCTACGAGTCCTCCGGGGTTGGGAAGCTGATCGGGCGGCAGTCTTTCGACACCTTTTCGCTCGATTACTATAAAGACGATCCGCAGACGCTTTCTCGTATGAAGCGCAATTTTGAGACCGTGCGCCGCTATGCCGAGACCTTTTCGCCGCGCGGCAGCGGATCGCTGCTCTTTATGGGCGGCACGGGGCTCGGCAAAACGCACCTCTCCAGCGCGTTGGCCAAAGCGGTCATTGACCGGGGCTGCGACGTGCTTTATGAGTCCGCGCAGAATATTTTTTCCAAACTGGAGAATTCTAAATTTCATGGGGATGCGAGCAGCGCCGGCGACGCCGAGCGTTACTTTTCGGCGGAACTGCTGATTCTGGACGATCTCGGCGCGGAATTTTGCACGGCCTTTTCGGTTTCCTGCCTGTACAACATCATCAACACCCGCATTTGCCGGGCGCTGCCTACCGTAATCAGCACAAACCTCTCGGCTGAGGAGCTTGCCGCCCGCTACGGCGAACGCATCTTCAGCCGTCTGTTCGGCGAATACACGCCGCTGCTCTTCTGCGGACGGGATATTCGCATGGAAAAACAGGGCTGAGCGCGTTCGCGGAGCCGTGCAAAGGCGCGGCCGCAAGCGCCGCGCTTTCGCCGGAATGCGATCGGCATTCTTTGCAAAACGCGCAGACGCAGCCCAAACGCATATATCGCTCTGTCCTGAGATTTTCCGGCAGCGCACATTCGGCCCGTCAAACGTCGGCGGGCGCAAGGAGAAAGTATGAAAGATGGATTCATCAAAGCGGCGGCGTACAGTCCCGCCGTCACGCTCGGAGACCCCGAAAAAAACGCGGATGCGGCCATAGCCGCCGTCCGGCGCGCGGACGCCGCCGGCGCGCGGATTCTGGTTTTGCCCGAATTGTTTTTAACCGGCTATACCTGTGCGGACATTTTTTTTCAGATCAAACTGCTGCGCGCCGCCGAGGATGCGCTCGGCAGGTTGCTGGACGCCACATCGGATACCCGCGTCCTGTGCGCCGTCGGACTTCCCGTGCGGTACGGCGCCCGACTCTACAACTGCGCCGCCGTGCTGTACGGCGGTCGCCTGCTCGGCGTTGTGCCGAAGACCTATATTCCCAACTATTGCGAATTTTATGAGGGGCGCCATTTTGCGCCCGCGCCGGGCGAGACCGGCGAGGCGACGCTCTGCGGCCGCAAAACGCCCTTTGGCGCAAAACTGCTCTTTGCCTTTGCCGGTATGCCGGACGCAAAAGTTGCCGTTGAAATCTGCGAGGATTTCTGGGTGCCGGTTCCGCCGGCCTGTGCACATGCGGGGGCGGGCGCGACGCTGATCTGCAACCTCTCGGCCTCAAACGAGGCCGTCGGCAAAGGAGAATACCGCAAAATGCTGGTCGAATCCGCATCGGCGCGCTGCACCTGCGGCTATCTGTACGCCTCGGCGGGGAAAGGCGAATCGACGACCGACCTTGTGTTTTCGGGGCATAACATGCTCTGCGAAAACGGCGTCATGTTGGCCGAAAGTCGGCCGTTTGCCGACGATTCGTTTATCATCAGCGAATTTGACTGCGAAAAGCTTGCCGCCGAGCGGCTCCGCATGAATACTTTTGCCGGATATGAAGCCTCCGGCTATACTGAAATTGAAATTCCCTCCGGTGTGCCTGAGGAGACTGTGCTTACCCGCGCGGTGAGCAGGCATCCTTTCATTCCGGACAGCGCGGACGAAACCGACGGCCGCTGCGACCTGATTCTCGAAATTCAGTCGCAGGGACTGGCACGGCGTATGGAAGCCGCGCACGCAAAAACACTTGTGATCGGCGTTTCGGGCGGGCTGGATTCCAGTCTTGCGCTGCTCGTCGCCGTGCGCGCCTGCCGCAGCATCGGCCGCGGGAGCGCCGATGTGCACGCTGTTACCATGCCCTGTTTCGGCACGACCGCGCGCACCAAATCCAACGCCGAAATCCTTTGCCGGGCGCTCGGCGTTACCTATACCGAAATCGACATCAAGCGCGCGGTGGATCAGCATTTTGCGGACATCGGGCAGAATCCCGAAAAATTTGACGCGACCTATGAAAACGCCCAGGCGCGCGAGCGCACCCAGATACTGATGGACATCGCCAATAAGGAATCGGGGCTCGTGGTCGGAACGGGCGACCTTTCGGAGCTTGCGCTCGGTTTTGCCACCTACAACGGCGATCACATGTCGATGTACGGCGTCAACGCCTCGGTGCCGAAGACGCTCATGCGCTATATCGTGCGCCGCGCGGCTGACGCTTACCGCGCAGAGGGCAAAACCGTGCTTGCGGAGGCGCTCTGCGATATTTTAAATACGCCGATCAGTCCGGAACTGCTTCCCCCTGCAAAGGAGGGGACGATTTTGCAGGAAACCGAGTCGATTGTCGGCCCATACGAACTGCACGATTTTTTCCTGTATCATATGGTACGCTTTGGCTGTCGGCCTCGAAAGATTTTCCGGCTGGCGCTTTACGCTTTCAAAGGCGAATATGACGCCGGGCGGATTGCCGAATGCCTTGAAATTTTTCTGCGTCGCTTTTTTGCGCAGCAGTTCAAGCGCTCCTGCATCCCCGACGGCCCGAAAGTCGGTTCAGTGGCGCTTTCGCCGCGCGGTGACTTCCGTATGCCGTCCGATATGTCGGCTGAGGCGTTTCTCAGTGAGATTCGCAAAATCCGAAGCGAACTCGGCGTCTGAAACAGACGTATGCGCAGGCGCAGGTTTTGGTCGTTTTGGTTTTCATAACGCCGAAAATCTGCTGACCATGCGCGTCCGCGTGTGCAAAAATCGCCGCTTTTGCGGTGATTTCTGACGTCTGCCCTTATCAAAAGGCAGCCGGACGCGGACAGTCAAAGCCGGCAAGGCGCCGGCGCCGACCCGCAAAGACGGGTCGCCCCCCTTTTTATTCCGCAGAAACTGCGGTGGCAATAGATATTTTATTTTTACAGAGTAGAGCGGCGCGCGTAAAGTGCCGTCCCGACGGGGAGTTGCGGGGCGGACGAAAGTTTTACTGCGGTGCGTCGCCCGCATCCCGCTGTTAACCTTTTTACGAAAGATTAATCTGCCTCCGAAAGGAGAGCGCGCCGCACAAGACGGCTTGCGCTGGGAATACGCTCTTTTCGGAGGTATTTCTATGGAAAACTACAAACGACTTGACAAAAAACGTCTGACGGCTCAAAGCTCGGTCAAATTGCTTGCGCGCCTTGCGCTGCTGGCCGCGCTCAGCTTCATCTTCGGCAAATTTTTGCAGATTCCGATCGGCATCTCGATCCGCATCAGCTTTGAAAACCTGCCGCTTCTGCTTGCCGGCTGGCTCTACGGCCCCGTGGCGGGCGGTATGTGCGCGGCGGCCGCCGACATTCTCGGCTGTATGCTCCGCGGCTACGCCATCAACCCGATTATCACGCTTGGCGCGGCGTCGATTGGCGTCATAAGCGGTTTGTTCGGTATGCGCGGCGTGCTTGCAAAGCCCCGCCTTTGGCTCTCGGTTTCAGCGGCGCACTTTTGCGGTTCGCTTGTCATCAAATCCATCGGTATCTACATATTCTTTTCAACGCCGCTTGAAACGCTTGTCTGGCGCATACCTGTCTATCTGGTAACCGCTGCGGCGGAATATCTTATCATTACGCTTTTGATGAAAAATAAAGCGGCGCGTCCGCTTTTGGAGAACCTATGACCTACAAAGAGGCTCTTGCATATATTCATTCTGTTTCCTGGCGGGGAAGCGTACCCGGACTTTCCCGCATCCGCGAGCTTTGCGCGCGAATGGGCAATCCTGAGCGCGAGCTTCGCTGCATTCACATCGCGGGCACCAACGGAAAAGGCTCCACCTCCGCCTATCTCTCCTCTGTCCTCCATGCGGCGGGATACCGCGTCGGCGCGTTCACCTCGCCCTATGTCAAAACGTTCTGCGAGCGCATCAGCATTGACGGCCGCCCGATCCCAAACGCGCTCCTTGCCGAGGTAACCGGGTATGTGCGGCAGTTTGCCGACAAGATGGAGGATCCGCCGACCGAATTTGAACTGATAACCGCCATCGCCTTTGAATGTTTCAAGCGGCGCCGGTGTGAGTTTGTCGTGCTCGAAGTGGGGCTCGGCGGCCGGTGCGATTCCACCAATATTATTGAGAATCCGCTGCTCTCGGTCATTACCGGCATTGCGCTCGACCACACGCAGATTCTCGGTTCGACGCTGGATAAGATCGCTTATGAAAAGGCCGGCATCATCAAAGAGGGACGGCCGGTATGTCTTGGCGTGCTTGCGCCCGAAGCGCGCACGGTGATTTTGCAGCAGGCGCGGGAAAAACGCGCGCCGCTTTGTGAAGTCCGGGAGAGTGCGCTTCGCGTGCGGAAACTGGACATCGAACATCTCGTTGTGGATTACGGCGACTGCACAGAACTCGAAAGCAGCCTGATCGGACTCTATCAGCCGCGCAACATTGCGCTTGTCTGCGAGGTCGTGCGTATGCTTGAGGCGGAGGGCGTTTCTATCGGCATGGACGCGCTGCGCGCGGGTATCCGCGAGGCAAAGTGGTGCGCGCGTTTTGAAGTTCTGCAAAAAAATCCGCCTGTGATCTTTGACGGCGGACACAATCCGGAGGGCGTCCGCGCGGCGGTGGAGACCGCAAAGCGGCTGTTCGACGGTAAAATCAACATTCTGACCGGAATTTTGGCCGATAAGGATTATGAAACCATGGCGGACGCCATTGCCTTGGTTGCCAAGGAGGTTTTTGCGGTCACGCCCGACAACCCGCGCGCGCTTTCCGCCAAAGAACTCGCGGATGTATTTGTGCGCCGAAACATTCAGGCGCACGTCTGCGGGGACATCAAAACCGGGGTGCGCGCGGCGCGGAACCGTTCGCGCCTGCAAAAAAGGCCGCTTCTGATTCTCGGCTCGCTTTATATGTACAAGGACGTCTATAAGCACTTCAGCCGCCGGGAAAAGAGCGCCGCGCCGCCGGACGAAGCGTAAAAACGCCGCTTTTCGTCCTTTTGCCCTTGATTTGGCAGTGTGAAAAGTGCGTGATACGCCTTGACAGGCGAAAAAAAGTATTGTTTAATAAATACAAAAACGTTGATTTATTTTTGTGTAGGTTTTCATACCAAAGCCCTCGCGAAAAGGGCGCTATGGTCAGAAAACATTTTGCAGGGGCGCACATCATGCGCCTGCGGGCGGCGGATCGCCGCTTTTTGGGATATTCTTATGGCAGCGCTCTGAATACGGGGCGCGTCTGAACAGAAGAGATCGGCTTTCGGGAGGTGAGAATATGGCGCTGACGCTCGGCATTGACATCGGTTCGACCACGGCTAAAGCCGTTCTGTTTTCGGACGGCGAAATTTTGTTTGAACAGTACGAACGGCATTTTTCGGCCGTCCGCGAAAAATGCGGGGAGCTTGTGGAAAAATTGATCCCCCTGACCGGCGGCGCACCGTTTTCCGTGGCCGTTTCGGGGAGCGCGGGGCTTGGACTGGCCAACGCCTGCGGTCTGCCGTTTGTGCAGGAGGTTTACGCGACTTCCAAAATTGTGGAAAAGCTGGAATCGGACGCGCGCTGCGTGATTGAACTCGGCGGAGAGGACGCTAAAATCATTTTCTTCGACGGCGGCGTGGACGAGCGGATGAACGGCTCCTGCGCGGGCGGCACCGGCGCGTTTATCGACCAGATGGCCACGCTGCTCGACGTGAGCGTGGACGAACTCGACCGCCTCAGTCTCACCTCTGAACGGATTTATCCGATAGCCTCACGCTGCGGTGTGTTTGCCAAAACCGATATTCAGCCGCTGCTCAATCAGGGGGCGAAAAAAAGCGACCTTGCCATGAGCATATATAAGGCCGTAGTCAATCAGACCATCGCGGGACTTGCGCAGGGCAAGCGCATCCGCGGCAAGGTGCTGTTTCTCGGCGGCCCGCTCTACTATTGCAAGGGACTTCAGCGCGCGTTTGCCGAAACGCTTGAACTGGATGAAAAGGACGCCGTGTTTCCGGAGTATGCGCGCTACGCGGTGGCTGCGGGCGCCGCGCTCTATGCGGCTGAGCACGGAGAAACGCTCACGGGCGAAGAACTGCTTTCCCGTATTCGCGAAGCTGAACCGATGCGAAGCGCCGAATCTCTCGAACCGCTCTTTTTGAGCGTGGAGGAATACGGCGCGTTCCGCGCCCGGCACGAAAAGGATTCAGTGCGCCGCCAGCCGATTGAATCCTACAGCGGCCGCGCGTGGCTTGGTATTGACTGCGGCAGCACGACCACAAAGCTCGCGCTGATTTCCGAGGAGCGCGCGCTTCTGTATACATACTACGCCTCCAACCGCGGAAATCCCGTGCAGATCGTTCGCGAGCAGCTAAAGGCGATCTACGCCGCCTGCGGCGGGCGCATCCGCATTGCGGGCTGCGCGGTCACGGGTTACGGCGAGGAACTCATTAAAAACGCATTTTCGGTTGACTTTGGTCTGGTTGAAACGATTGCGCACTATACTGCAGCAAAATATTTTATGCCCGATGTGGATTTTATTCTTGACATCGGCGGCCAGGACATCAAGTGCTTCCGTATCAAAAACGGCGCGATCGACAGCATTATGCTGAACGAAGCCTGCTCGTCCGGATGCGGTTCTTTCCTTGAAACGTTTGCCAAATCGCTCGGATGTCCAATTGAGGATTTTGCGAGACGCGGCCTGTTTGCCAAGCACCCGGTCAATCTTGGATCGCGCTGCACGGTGTTTATGAATTCTTCGGTCAAACAGTCTCAAAAGGACGGCGCGACCGTGGAGGACATTTCCGCCGGACTTTCGGTCAGCGTAGTCAAAAACGCGCTCTATAAAGTGATCCGAGCAGCCAGCGCAGACGAACTCGGCGAGCATGTCGTCGTACAGGGCGGCACGTTCTACAACGACGCGGTGCTCCGCGCGTTTGAGCGCGAGCTCGGACGGGACGTGACCCGCCCCGACGTCGCGGGGCTGATGGGCGCGTTCGGCGCGGCGCTCTACGCGATGCGTGCGGAAACCAGCAGTCTGATTTCGCCTGAGGCGCTGGAAAGCTTTTCGCATACCGCGCGCTCGGCGATTTGCCGGGGCTGTACCAATCAGTGCCATATCACCGTCAATACGTTTTCGGACGGCGGGCGTTTCGTTTCGGGCAACCGCTGCGAGCGGGGCGCGGGACTCAAAATAAAAAGCGAGCCGACGCCGAATCTCTATGCATACAAGCGGAAAGCGCTCGAAGCGTTTGGCAGCGTTCCGGGCGCGCGCGGCGGCGTCATAGGTCTGCCGCTCGCGCTCGGCATGTACGAGCTTTTGCCGCTCTGGCACACGCTTTTCACAAGCCTCGGCTTCGGCGTGACCGTCTCGCCGATGTCCAGCCGCCGTCTGTACGAAAAAGGGCAGTTCTCCATTCCCTCGGACACGGCCTGCTATCCGGCAAAGCTGATGCACGGCCATATCATGGAACTGCTTGAATCGGGCGCCGACGCAATTTTCTATCCCTGCCTGACCTACAACGTGGATGAAAAAAGCGCGGACAATCACTACAACTGCCCGGTCGTAGCCTATTATTCCGAACTTTTGCGCGGCAACGTGGACGAGCTTGAAAAAACGCGCTTTCTCTGCCCGTATCTCTCGCTGCAAAGTCCGCGCGAGCTTGCGCGCGAGCTATATGCCTGCCTCTCCCTTGCATTTCCCGATGCAAAGCTGACAAAGCGGGAGGTCGAAAAGGCCGCTCGAAAAGCGTTTGCGGCCTACCGAGCCTTTGAAGCGGGTGTGCGCGCCGAGGGCGAGCGCGCTCTGGCCGAAGCGCGGAAACGGGGACTGCGCATCATGATTCTCGCCGGCCGCCCCTATCATATCGACAGCGAAATCTGCCACGGCATCGACCAGCTTGCCGCGTCGCTCGGATTTTGCGTCGTCAGCGAGGACAGCGTCTGCCATCTGACAAAATCCGCGCCGGTTCGGGTGCTCAACCAGTGGACCTACCATGCGCGGCTCTACCGCGCCGCGCGCTTCGCTGTGGAAAATCCGGATACGGAGCTTGTGCAGCTTGTTTCGTTCGGATGCGGGGTGGATGCGATCACGACCGACGAGGTTCGGGATATTCTCGAGCGCGGCGGAAAATTCTATACGCAGCTCAAAATCGACGAGATCACCAATCTCGGCGCGGTCAAAATCCGCCTGCGAAGCCTGCTCGGCGCGCTGGAGGACGGAAAGGAGGGCGCATGAATCAAAAAACCTACGTTCCTTTTACGAAGGAGATGAAAAAAACCTATACCATTCTTGCGCCGAACATGCTGCCCATTCACTTTGAACTGATTTTGCAGGTTCTGCGCAACGAGGGTTATAAAATCGATCTGCTCAAAACGACCGGTTCCGAAATCATTGAGACCGGTTTGAAATATGTACATAACGACACCTGTTATCCCGCGATTTTGGTCATCGGCCAGTTTATCCACGCGATTCAGAGCGGTAAATACGACCCGCGCAAGGTCGCGCTGATCTATTTTCAGACCGGAGGCGGATGCCGCGCGTCCAACTATATTTTTCTTCTGCGCAAGGCGCTCCAGCGCGCGGGATACGATTATATTCCGGTTATTTCATTCAGCATGGCCGGGCTTGAAAAGCATCCCGGCTTTTCACCCGGAATCGGGACGCTGCACCGCATGATGTACGCGCTGCTCTACGCCGATCTTTTGATGTCGCTTGTCGGCCAGACCCGCCCGTATGAGTTGCAGCGCGGCAGCGCGCAGGCGCTCGCCGACGAATTTTGCCGCAGTCTCGCGGATGAAATGCAGCGAAACGGCGTTTCCTGGCGGCGTGTCAAGCCGCGAATGCGCGAGATTATACAGCGTTTTGCTGAAATTCCGTGCGATAGGTCGGTCAAAAAACCGCTGTGCGGCGTGGTCGGCGAAATCTATGTGAAGTTTTCGCCGCTCGGCAACAACAACCTCGAGCAGTTTCTGACCGACAACGGCGCGGAGGTCGCGCTTCCGGGGCTGATGAACTTTATGCTCTACTGTCTGTATAACCAAGTCACCGACTACGCGCTTTACCGGCGCGGTCGGGTTACGCATATCGCCGCCGGCGTCGCCATGCGCTTTATTCTGCAAAAGCAGCGGGAGGTTGCGGCGCTCTACAGGGAGTCGGGTATATTCCGCGCGCCTGAGGACTTTGCGCATACGGTTGAACTCGCTGAGAAATGCATCGGCCACGGCTGCAAAATGGGCGAGGGCTGGCTCTTGCCCGCTGAAATGCTCGCGCTTGCCGATTCGGGCGTGCGCAATATCGTCTGCGCGCAGCCGTTCGGCTGCCTGCCGAATCATATCTGCGGCAAAGGCATGATGAAGCCGATTAAGGAGGCCTATCCTGAGGCCAATATCGTGGCTATAGACTACGACGCTTCCGCCTCCCGCGTCAATCAGGAAAACCGGCTCAAGCTGATGCTTTCAAACGCGCGGTAATCAAATCGGAACCAAATAGAAACGAAAAAAGCGCCCCCAAGGGCGCTTTTTTCTCTGAAAAGCTTTGATTATCGGGTACTTACAGTATCCGCATGTCGGGCTTTGCGATTCGGGTGAAAATCGCGCAGGCTTCGCTGCGGCTGATTTCATCGCCTGGACGATAGTTGCCCGTTCCCGTGTCTCCGCTGACAATGCCTGCGCGGTAGAGTCTGGTTACAGCTGCGTAGCAGTCCGCGTCCTTTGGAACATCCGGGCACTGACCCGCGCGGACAGCCGTGTACTCGGTATCCGGAAGCACGTTTGCAAATACGAGCGCCATCTCGCCGCGCGTGATGTTTTTGTCGTAGTCCGAAAACGACGACGCGGAGGCGACGCCGTTTTTCACGCAGTAATCCACATACGGCGCGTACCACGCTTCGCCCGCTTTGGCGGGCGAAACCGTCTCGCCGCAGTAAACGGCGCGGATATTGGCTGCGGTCGTCAGCGCCTGTGCAACCGTGAATTTTGCGTCCGGAGAGAAGGCTTTGTCGCTTGTACCGTTTACAAGCGCGTATTCGTAGGCCAGCTTTACATAGCCGTAAAACCATTTGTCAGCAGGAACGTCTAAAAACGAATTGTCATAGGCGCGCATCGTCTGAAACGCGCCGCTTTTGTTTTCCGAAGCGTTCTGAAAGCCGCTGATTCGATTTGCAATCGGCATCGGATTGACCGCCGCTGTAAAGACCGTATCAAGAGCGGGCGGCGCGCCGAGATAGGGAACGCCGTTTTGGTAGTCCAGCTTTTGAATGAAGATGCTGCGGTTGTAGCGGTTGTTTGCGTGCAGCTTTGCATGGTAGACCGCGTATACCTCGCTTCCGTTGGGCGACTGCGTGAAAACCGTGGCGCCGGGCGCGAAGATTTCATATTGATTGTCGCGCTGCTGCATCGGGTTTTCAAGTTTTTCCCAGGAGAGCGCCGACAAAAGGTTGGTTCCGGTCAGTTTCAGAAGGCCGGTGCAGTAGTCGTCGCCGTCCGCGTAATTTGCCGCATAGGCGATGTAGAGCGTGCCGTCGCTGCCGTATACCGGGAACGGTCCCTCGATAATATCATAGCCCTCCCACGCTTTGTCCGGTACGGCTATTGCAATCACGTTCGCCGCAAACGAGGTGGGCGAGGACAGACGGCCGATCACGAGCGTTTGCTTATGCCGGGAGGTCGTATTGTCGGACGCCGACATAAATACGCTGCTGATATAGTAGCGCTCCCCGCCGTATTCAAAGATTCGCGGGCTGAGCCACGACCAGACGTTCGCATCCAGATTTTGCATACCGGCAAGTTTTGTGTAGCTTCCCATCGGGTCGTCTGCATTTGCTTTCAGAACCATCGGGACACGCTGCACCAGCGTGGATACCGAGGAGGAAACCGACGCATAGATATACCAAGTGCCGTCAAAGCAGTAGATCTGCGGCGCCCAGATGCTCTCAATGCCCGAACCGCTCTCAGCGGTATAGACTACTTTGGCCTGCGTAGCGCCGACGTCCGCGAGGTTTGCCGCGCGGGAGAGCGAGATGCACGGTCTGCCGGCGTTGGTTGACGCGCGGACATAGTAGTACCAGCCGTCGTAAAAATAGACGCTCGGATCCGCGCCGTAAGCGATGATCGGGTTTTGGTAGGTCATGGTTCCGCTGCATACGGCGTCAAGGTCGATGGAAGATGCGAGCGACGAGGAATTGGTTCCGGGAACGCCCTCGGTTCCGCGCACGGAGCCGACGCAGCGCAGGTCGCCGCCCGTGATATTCAGCAGATAGCGGCCGTTCAATTGATTCTTTGCGGGATTTTCCACAGCGGCAATGTCGCCGTGAAACTCACCGCCCGATATGTTCAGTGTGACGTCGCCGGTAACGGTGCTAATGTCGTTGTCCACATTCGCGGGCGTTGCCATACCGAAAATACCGCCGTAGAATTTGCCGCCCGATATGTTCAGCGTGATGCTGCCGTTTTGGCTGTTTTTGCCCGTGCCGCACACGCTGTTGTAAAAGCTGCCGCCGCGAATGTCAATGACGCTGTTGCCGGTGACTGTGCGCAGCGTGGACGCGCCGCCATGCGCGCGCTCATTGCCGCATCGAAGCGCTTCCCATGCGCCGCTTTCGATCACCAGATTTGTCGGGGAGAGGCCGAGCGAAGAAGCGCTCGAACTTAAAAGACGGCTGCCTGTAAAGATGTTGATATATTCGGTCACACCGCCGTCGATGTTGGTCGTGCAGCGAATGTCCGCGCCGAATGTCGTATCGTTGCCGCCGCAGTAAATGAAAGCGCCGTTGCTCCGGCTTTCAAAGTCGATATGCTCAAAGCGCGTTTGGCCGCCGAGCGTAAGCGTGCCTGAAAGCTCTATGGCCGCGCCGTTTTCTTCTCGGAAATCCACGCCGCCGTATACGCTTGTGACGGTCAGTCTGCCGTCGGACGCCGGAAGCGTCGCGTCCTTGACTCGAAGCGGCGCGCAGACGACGATAGTGCCGCCGTCGGCGCCGAGCGCGCGTGCGGCGCTGACTAAAGAGGGCATGGGGGTAAGCGAACTGAGTCCGTCGCCGCCCGCTTTGCCGCCGACAAAGACAACGCCCTCTCCCGCAGAGATGTTGACCGGTTCCGAAGTATTTTCATTGACGCTGACGTCTCCCACAACGTCAAAACCGGAAAGCTTGGATACGAGCGCATCGGGCACCTCGCAGGCTGCCGTGCCGCGCACGCGCGGCGCGCTCAGACTTTGCAGCGCGGTGAATTTGCCGCCGGTGATTTCAAGCGAGTAGTTGCCGCCGATATAGGAGGCCATTTCGGACTGCACGGTTGAAACCGTGCTGCCGCGGAACTCGCCGCCCGTGATTTTGATGCGCACATCCCCGTCATAATACGCGGTATACCGACCGCTGTTATTGCCCGGCCGTGCGATGGCGTAGATCGGACAGTTAAAGATGCCGCCGGTGATTTCAAGCGAATAGTCGCCGTCCTGGGCAGCGTATCCGCCGACCGAGATCATCGCGTCGGCCTGATTGGCCGCTTTTCCGGTAAAGGAGCCGCCGCCGATGACGACGCGCACGTTTCCGGTCGCGCCCATCGCGCTTTCGTTTGAGGTGCGTTTGTTGGAGCCGTTGACCATATACCAGACGCCGCTGTTTACCGTTATTGTGTAATCATAATAGCTGACCGCCTCGGCCGTCATGGTATTGGAATTGATATACATGCCGCCGACAATGGTCATATACTCGCCTGAGGCGCGCGTGCAGACCACGCCGTCGCCTATTGTCAGCGAATTGCCCTTGCAGATCAGCTGATTGAAGTAAAAGCTGCTGCTGTCATGGATTTTGATATTTTGAAATTCGGTTTCCCCGCCGAGATAGGTATAGCCGCCGAGCGTCAGAACCGCGTTTTTGGTCTTTGCATAATCGACGCCCTCCCATAAGCTGGTCAGGGTGACTTTGCCGGTGCTGCGCGGCAGATTCAGCGCCGAGCCTTCCAGCGTCAGCGGACCGCAGACCACTACCGTACCGCCTGACTTTACGATGTCATAGGCCGAAGACAGCGTTTTTTTGGCCGTTTCGGGACTTAGACCGTCCGCCGTATTGCTGCCGGCGTCGCAGACAAAGACGACGGGATTTGCGTTTTGGTTGGCGGCTTCGCAGATCTCCGAGGCGACCGGCGCAAGACACAAAAGCAGCATACAGAGCAATTGTTTCATCATTTTCCTCATTACGGTCCTCCGGTATTATTTGTTTGCGGCGATCTGTTCAAACATCAGATTGATTTGCTCAATCCGCTTGGACGCCGCGGTATAGTGGGACGCAAATGTAGACGCGAACGTATAGCTGCCCGGACGGAACAGGTAAATCAGTTCCTTGTTGATGTTGTCCGGCTGCACATAAAAGCCGATGTCATAGCATCTCGATTCGGCGAGCAAAGACAGCATTTTTTCGCTTTCCTCGTCGCGGAAATACTGTCCGGTCAGCGTCGCTTCATAGTAGGCGGGCGTTACCGTCTCCCGGCCGTAGTAGCCGAGCGCTTCGAGCACTGCGGCGCTCATGTCCGGATCCTCGCACACCGACGGAATGCAGACAAAGTTCATATGATAGGGAGAGGGCGTGGTATAATATCTGTCCTGATCCGCGCTGTATTTCGGGAAAGGCAGGATGCCGTAGTCGGTCTCCTTGTCGCGGTAGTTGGACAGAACCGAGAGGCGCGTCAAAAAGAACAGCGCGCGGTCTTCGATAAACATGTCGTTTTCGCCGCCTGAGAAGCGCTGATAGTTTATCGCGTCGCCGCCGAAGCAGATGTCGGTGTATTGGGTCAGCGCATCGATCGCCGTCTCGTTGCCCTCGGTCAGCGACAGGGCAAGCCGACCGTTTTCGTCTCTTGTGATGACCTTTTGTCCCGCGCTGTTGAGCACGCCATAGACCGTGTCGTCCCAGGTCAGGATGCCGTAGCGGTCGGACATGTCGTATGTGCCGGAGTTGTCGAGATCTTCAGTCACGCCCTTGGCAAGGGCGGCCATCGCCTCATAGGTCCATTCTCCGCGTTCGACCAGTTCATAGGGGTCGTAGCCGAAGACCTCGCTTCGGTTGTAGTTCTTCCACATTTCCTTGTTGAATGCGACGCAGTACTGCATCATGTCGTCCCAGAACGTGATGTCGCCGGTGGTAAAATACATCTGCCCCATCACCGTCAGTTCCTCGGTCGCGCGCGCGTCCCACCAGGGGTTTGAAATGTCGAGCTTGTCGAGGTCATACAGATTGTACAGGGCGTTTGTGTAGGCGAGCGGAACCACGTCGTAGGCCGCAATCACCGCCGCGTCATAGTCGGTGTCGCCCGCCGTATAGCCGGCATACAGTTCGTTGTAGCCGTGGTTGCCGTATTTAAAGATCGTTTTTGTAATCAGGGAAACGCCTACGGCCTCCTCCACCTGCGCTTTCCGCATTTCCACAGCGGATGAGAGCGTTTCTCCGATCATTTCCGAGGCTTCAAAATCGTTTACCGTGTCGGGGCCGTTGGCGGTCAGCAGAATGTGAAACTCCCTGCCGCCGAAGTCTGCGCCCTCAAATGAGAGGGGCTCTCTTGCGGTTGTGATTTCGGTGGATTCGGTATCCGTGGTTTGGCTTGGCGGCGTCTCTTCGCCGCAGGATGAGAGCGGCAGCAGCATCAGAAGCGCCGCTGCGCCCGCGAGGAATCTTTTGCTTGTCATCGTCTCAATTCTCCTTTTCAATTATGCTGAAATCGCCGTCGAGTTCGCGCTCGATTCGGTCAATGGTTGTCAGCCGGAACGCGGCCGGCCAGGTGACGAACATGTCGTTTAGGTGTCCGCGCTCCTCGCAGCTTCTGCGGTAGCGCGTCCAGCGCGCCTGGAAGAACGCTTCGCTCTGCAGACCGGCAGGGCGCTTGTGTCCGTGCAGTGTTCTGCCGCCTGCGGGGGTAATGCACAGCATACAGTTGCACCAGAGGGCGCGCGCGCGGTCGTTCCAGCGCTTGTCGCCCGTAAAGCGGGCAAGGCGCATGTAATCGGGAATGACAATAGCGCCCCACGGGTCGATGGCCGGGTGCTGGGTGGAGACCGCCGTGCCGCCGCTTGTATAGTAGCCGAGGCGCTCAAAATCGCTGTCCGCGTCGTACAGCGCGTCGTAGTAGAATGTCCAAGAATGGAAGTAATACGCGGCCTTTTCGGCAATTTCAAGATAGCGCGCACTGCCGCGGATCTCGTACAGATCGAGCGCCGAAACGATGAACGGATAGGCCGTTTCCTTGTCAAGGCAGGCGCAGTCAATCGCGCCCGCAGTGCAGAGAAAATTGTCGATGTCCCGCGCGGCGTAGAG
Organism: uncultured Eubacteriales bacterium; assembly: GCA_958414825.1. Classification (GTDB taxonomy): domain Bacteria; phylum Bacillota; class Clostridia; order Oscillospirales; family CAG-272; genus UMGS902. The sequence goes on from CATYXQ010000002.1 coordinate 71,566, forward strand.
TTCCATCGCGCGCTCCGCCGCGTCGAGATAGCGCTCCTTGCCGCTTGCCTTGTAGGTCTCTATCAGCCCCATAATCATAAACGCGCCGATGGAGCCGCCGTCAGCCGCCTTGGTGCCGTTCAGATTCCATTTCAGGCCGAAGCCGGTTTTCTCGTCATAGTGGTCAATGAAGAAGCTGCAAAGGCGCTCCGCAAATTCGAGATACCGTGTGCGGTCAATGCCGAGCGAGCGCAGAAGCGTGTAGCTTTTGGACGCTTCTGCGGCTGCCCAGCCGTAGTTGCACACGTCGCTTGGGAGATACTGTTTGGAAATATGGCGCGAGTAGTTGATGGGAAACAGGCCGTTTTCTTCCTGCGCTTCCATCCAGGCGTCAAGGCAGGAAAGACCGGTCTCCAGCATTTCGCGGCCGCCGCCGTTTGCGTATTCGTTGATGAACAGGCGCGCGCATTTAAAGCACTGACCCGACCAGCCCGCTTCAAATACGGGGTAGGGCATGTAGATTCCATCGCTGTTTGGGTCGTTGCGCATGGCGTTGCAGAACATCTTTGCGCCCGCGTAGTCGCAGAGGAAGAATTTGCAGTGCTCGACCGATGCGTCGTGCGTCTCGCGCACGGTAAGCTCTGGTTCATGGCGGAACGGAAAGACCGTGTGAATGCGGTCGAGCAGGGAGGCGACGCCGAAGTTTTTCCATTTCGGCGCGCCGATGTAAAGATAGAATTCGGTTTCAAAGCGCTCGCCTGGCAGAATCGTCAGATAGGTGTCGTAGCGCTCGCCCATCACGTCGTGGTCGATGTAGGAATAGGGCGCCTCGGTGACCGGATAGTAGATTCTGTGCCGCAGCGCGCCGTTTTCCTCCCGGATAAAGGCGCAGGAGGACACAAGGCTTGCCGCGTCCTTGTCGGAGGCAAAGAGCGCGCAGACGACGCTTTCATTTTCGGTCAGGGTGCAGGAGGGGACGCCGGTGCGGTCATAGGCGAAAATCCAGGGTTCGCCGTCCTTTGAGAGCCCGTGCGGTTCTTTTCCGCCGCTTTTTTCGTTGCCGTCGAACATGACGCATGGAATCCAGGATTTATCCGGGATAAATTCGTCGCGAACCTCGGCGATCAGCTTGCCGGTTCGCGCGCTGCGTCCTGTATTTTCGACCGTGCGCTGTACGCGAAAGAGGCCGTCGCCGAGCGCTTCAATCTGATCTTTGGCTGCGAGCGTGCCGCAGACATAGCCGCCGTCCTCGGTCACGGAAAAGGGGAGTTCCCGGCCGTTTGCCTCAAATACGGGGGGCAAAAGCGCTGCAGCCGCCCCAGTTGAATCGTTTAAAACGCTTTTTTCGGAAAAGTAAATCATATGTCCTCCTTCGCCGCCTCGTCCAGACGCTCGTTGCAGGCTTTGATTGTTTGCTGCAAAACGTCCTCGCAAAACTGCGGATTGAAATAGAATGTCTGGCGCAGTGCGTAGCCCATGCGCCGCCGCACGACAGGATTTTTTTCGGTGCAGCCGTACTCGGCGCATTGGTTTACAAAATCGGTGTTGGAAAGCATGGCGCCCGCAAAGATTTCGCGGATCGGCGCGTAGCATTCCTTGCGGATCACGTCGGCGAGCAGCGTGTTGCGGTCAACCGGCTTGGCTTTCGGTTTGTCTCCTTTAAGCGTCGTCTTGCCGCTCAGACGGACGTCGGCGCTGCTTGCGCCTACATAGACCGTGTATTCGCCGTCCGGCAGAATATAGCGCTGCTCGTCTGTGCTGTAATAGGTGAGCGGACGCTTTGCAAGCTCGATTTCCACGGTTTTCGCTTCGCCCGCGCGCAAAAACAGCTTTTGGAAGCCGCAGAGTACCTTGAGGGGCAGGGAGAGCGCGGGCGCGTTTTTGCCCGCATAGACCTGAACGGTTTCAAAGCCGTCCCGGCCGCCGGTGTTTTCCACGGTAAAACGCACGGTGGAACCGGATATAGAGAGGTCGCTGTAGGTAAAGGAAGTATAGGACAGACCGTGGCCGAACGGATAGCGAACCGCAAGGTTTCGTTTGTCATAGTACCGGTATCCGATGTAGACGTCCTCCGCGTAGCTGCACTCGTCTCCGTCGCCGGGAAAATTCAGGAAAGCGGGGGTGTCCGCGAGGGCTGTGGGAAATGTTTCCGCTAACTTTCCGGAGGGGTTCTGTTCGCCGAATACAAGCTCGGAGAGCGCCTCGGCCGCCGCGTCGCCGCAGAGATAGGTCAAGAGAAGCGCGCGCGCCGAATCGGCAAACGGAAGCTCAACCGGCGCGCCGCAGGTCAGAATGACCGCGCAGTCGGGCACGGCCGCCGATACCGCTTCAAAGCATTTCAATTGTTCGTCAGGCAGACGCATGTGTTTTCGGTCGGCGCCCTCCGCCTCAAAGGATTCGGGCAGGCCGAGGAAGAGCAGCGCGCGTCCGCAGCGTTTTGCCGCCTCCACAGCCGCCGCGTCGCCGTCCTCAAAGGAAACATAGGTCACTGGCGCGCCGTTTTTCGCTTCAATTGCGGCCAGCGCGTCGTTTTTCGGACTGCCGACTACCTTGCTTGAACCGCTGCCCTGTACGCGGATGGCTTTGGCCTCTCCGATAACGGCAAGGGGCGCGCCCTTGGCAAGCGGCAGCATACCGTCGTTTTTCAGCAGCACCATACATTCCCGCGCGCAGCGCAGGGCGGCCTCGTAGTTCTTTCCCGCGTCTCGCGGCGCACCGGGCTTTTCTCTTTTGTATTTCAAAATAAAGTGCAGAATCCGGCGCACGGCGGCATCCAGCGTCTCTTCCGGAATGCGTCCCGCTTTGACGGCCTTGAGAATCTCCGCTTTTCCGTTGCCATGACTGTCCGGCATTTCGAGATCCAGCCCCGCAAGCAGGGAGACAACGCGGTCATTTACGGCCTCCCAGTCGCTGACAACAATGCCGTCATACTCCCATTCGTCGCGCAGAATGTCGGTCAGCAGCCATTTTGCCTCGGGCGCGTGCGTGCCGTTGATGCGGTTGTAGGCTTCCATCACCGCGGCGGGCCTGGCTTCTTTTATAGCAAGCTCAAACGCGGGCAGGTAAATCTCGTGCAGCGCCCGTTCGCTCAGGTTGGCGGAAACGGTAAAGCGCCGGGTCTCCTGATTGTTGCAGGCAAAATGTTTGATACAGCTTCCCACGCCCCGCTTTTGCATCGCCTGTATGTAGGCCGAGGCAAGTTTCCCGGCAAGGTACGGATCTTCCGAAAAATATTCAAAGTTCCGTCCGCAAAGCGGAGAGCGCTTCATATTGACGCCGGGGCCGAGCACGAGGGAAACATTCTCGGCTTCCGCTTCGGCTGCGATTGTGTCGGCCGCCGCCGCTATTACGTCCGGATTCCAGGACGAGGCCAGCGCGGACGCGGTAGGGAGACAGGTGGCGGGTACGCGGACAGTCTTGCCGTCCTCCTCTGCAACCTTGCGCAGCCCGTGCGGTCCGTCGGTCATCATTACGGAATCAAGTCCCAGCCGTTCCACCGCTTGGGTATGCCAAAGCCCCTTGCCGCCGCAGAGCGCGGCTTTTTCTTCGAGCGTCAGCTCGGAAAGCAGCTTTTCTATACGGCAGTCCAGGCTGTCGTTGCTTTTACAGGTGTTCATTTGATAACTCCTCAGAAACGTTTTTTTCACTTTACATTATAGAGCAACTATGTTATAATGCAAGACAACCGGACAACAAAAAGTAGCCAAAAATCATGATTTTTATTTTGATTTAGCAGATTTGATAAAAAGGGCGGTGGTTTTTTGGGCATTGCATACGAAGATCGGGTTAATACCCTGATCCTCTGGCGGCGGAGCACGCTTGTTTTTCTTCCGCATTTTCATGACAGCGCCGAAATTGTCTGTATGCTCCGCGGCAGTGTTCATGCGGTGATCGACGGCAGGGAGTACGAGCTTCATGCGGGGGATTTCAGCGTGGCGCTGCCGAACGTGATTCATTCCTATTATAAAGAGGAAAACGTGGACGCCTATCTGATGATCGTTCCCCGGCGTTATCTTTCGGCCTACGATTCGCTGATTCGCACGCATTCGCCGTGCACCGCCGCATTTCATCAGACTGACGGGCGCGCGCTCACCGATCTTGTTGAAAAAATCATTGCCTGCAACAAAACGGTTCATCCCTATCGCAGGCAAATGCTGTACGGATATTTTTCCGTATTTTTCGGGATGCTGTTCGCGCGTACCGGCATGGAGGAAAACAGGCGAACGCCGCCCGAAACCGAGCGGCGCATCATTGCGTATTGTTTAGAACATTTCAGAACCGATCTCGGCCTTGACCTTTTGGCCGAGGAATTGAATATCAGCCGGAATCATATCTCCTATATTTTTTCCTCAAAGCTGAAAATCAGCCTGCCGGACTTTCTCGGCTCGCTTCGGATTGCGGAGGCCAAACGGCTGATCGAGGAGGGACGCAGTATGACGGACGCCGCGCTGGAGGCCGGTTTTTCGTCCATCCGCACGTTTAACCGCCGCTTTCTGGCCGAGACCGGCCAGACGCCGCGCGCTTACGCTCAAAACGTGCAGGACGGAAAGGGCTTGTCCGGTACGCGATCGGAGGATTTAAAATTGCCCGGACATCCATAATAGACGTCCGGGCAGAAAAAGCATTTCGGATTGTCAAAGTATCTCCAGAGAGGCAAGCGTTGGCTTGCCTCTTTAAAAATTCAGTCCGCAAAGGTAAAATCAATATCCCCGGTTGAGGTTTTGGCATACAGCGTTTTTTCACCGTTTCCGAAATTTTTCGGCAGATTGCTCTCTCCGGTCGAGGTCTGGCATTGAATGGTGAATTCCGCGCTTTGGTTTTCAAGGCTGCAATGGACGTCGCCGGTCGTCGCGACGGCTTCTATCCTGCGTCCGACGGTGATTTGCTCGGCGGTGATTTCTCCGGTCGTGGTTTTGAAATCGATTTCGTCTGCGGATGCATTCAGGATATGAAGCTCGCCCGTTGTGGCCGAGGCCTCTAAATTTTGCGCGCATTTGACCGCCTCAAGGCGGATTTCTCCGGTTGAGGCGCGGAACGCAGCGCGTTTTGAGCGAACGTCCTTCACATGGACGGTACCGGTCGAAACCTTAACCGTCGTTTCGCCTGAAACGGTCAGCTGCTCCAGGCGAACCGTACCGGTGGAGGCTTTGATTTGCAGATCGCCGGTCAGATCAAGGCCGCGAATCTCAATTTTGCCGGTAGAAGAGGAAAGCGTAAGCGATCCGGAAAAGTTTTCCGGGATCCCGATTTTCGCCGGGCGGAAGCTGTTGTCCGAAAAGGAAATGCCGATCAGATTCATGTTGCGGCTCGAACGGCGAAAGGAGAGCGCGCCGTCTGTACAGTCGGCAAGATAATATGGATTTTCAGTGTCGTCGTAGTAGCATAGGGTGATCTCGCTCCCCTGCGTCCGATAGACCTGTAAATCCGTCACAGCAAGATCGGTTTCGATCATATGGACGGTGCCGGGATAGCTTTGGTTGACCTCGGTGAGCGCAGACGCGTCAAATCCGACGTTAAAAGCGGACAGCTTGCCGTCGGCAAGGATAAAAGCGCCCGCGAGGATAAACAGACCGCAGAGTAGCATAACTGCGGCGATCAGAATGAATTTTACAGTAGACGACATTATTTTTCACCTCACAGATTTCGTATGAAAAAGCGAACAAAATCGGGAAAAGGAGTGCGCGGTTCCGCGCGCGGCAACTCGGGTCAGCCCGCGCGCGCCGAGAAACGCGAATATGGAGAGCGCGGCGAGCGTGAGCGCGGCGCCGATGTAGAACAAGCCCGCGGCGGCGCCGTTTGTCAGGAATCCGATGACGACGGCTGCGACGCAGACGGCGCCGGATAGCGCAAACGAGGCAAATACGCACCAGAGCGAAATCAGAACCGACCAGATGACGATATATACGGAAAACAGCAGCAAAACGGCGGTCAGCAACAGAGGAAACCAAAGCGGAAATCCGAGGATCAAAAGCAGCGTGCGCATGGCGACCGGGGATTTTTCCGCCTGTTTTCCGTCTTTTTCGGCGCTGCCGGTTTTTGTATTGCCGGCGTCCGCAGACTGTGCGCAGGCGCTTTGACCGAACGTTTCGCTATCCGCATTTGCTTGTGATTTCGGCGCGTCTGTGCGCGCCGCGCGAAGCTGCTCCGCTGCAAGGAACGGACTGCCGAGCGCGCCGACGGCGCTTTCCTCGTCCATGCCGTCCTCCATGCGCTCGTCGATCATTTCGGCATAATATTCGACCGACGCTCGGCGTTCGCTTTCGTCCATGCCGTCGAGACAGGTTTTCAGGGCTTCCAAAAATTCAGTTTTTTTTCATATTTATCAAATTCCTCTTTGATGTATTCATACGTCTGTGAGATCGTCTCCCAGTCGCGGAGAAATTCGCCAATGCGCGCGCGTCCCGCGTCCGTGATGCGGTAGTATTTCCGCAGCCGTCCGCCATGCTCGATCGAATACGCCGTGAGCGCGCCCGCGCTCTCCAGCCGCCGCAGAATCGGGTAAAGCGTGGACTCGGTCATTTCGACGCGCCCGGACAGCTTGCGAATGATCTTATATCCGTAGGAATCCTCCTCGAGGAGTACGGCGAGCACACAGCCTTCCAGAAAACCGCGCTTCATCTGTACGTCCATTTTCGTTCCTTTCTTTGCGTGTCTTCCGAAAGAAATGACGGCCTTGCGGCAGTTTGCGTCTGTTTGCGCCGCCCCATGCCCGCAAACGCCCCATGGCGGATTATTTGCGTCGCCTGTCGGGTTTGCGTTTTTGCACATCGGGGCGCGCTCACACGCCTGCGCGCGTTTTTTGCCCGTCATTTCCCGTATTTGATAATACTATACTAAGCATAGTATTATGTGTCAATAGGTATTTGAAAAAAAATCCGCCCGCAGGCGGATTTTTTTCAGTCGTTGTTTTTTTGTTCAAACAGGACGCCGATAATTCCGGAAGCAAACCCGGAAAAGACAAAGATAATCCAGCCCGGATGCCAGAGGTTAAAGACGAATCCCATCACGAGATACGCCGTTACCGTGACCATCCAGAGAATCGATTGAATGGCGTCGGCGGTTTTATTTTGCGCCGCCGGGGTTTTGTTTTCATATTTTGAAAGGCGAATCGAGAAATTGATGATTAGCCCCACGCAGACGGCCAGTATACCCATAAAAACGGCGACCGGCCAGACCGGCTCGCCGCCGGCCGGCGTCTCATCGTGCGCATAGACAAGACAGACAAGGAGAATGCCGAGCAGGATTCCGACAACAGCGCCGGACAGAACGGCGGCAAAGCGCCGGGTATCGGCCTGTTTTTCTTCTCTTGTATAAAGGAGAACAAAATTTTGGTTTTCGGGGCGCTCCATAAAATTTGCATGTGTAACGCCGCTGTAAATATACAGCGCGACGGCGGCGCTCAGCGCGAGGAAGAACGCACAGAGTCCCGCAGGCTCCGCCTGCATTTCTCCGGCGAGCAGAATCAGAGCGGAGATTCCGAAAAGAATCAGCGCAGTAGCGAACGCGATACAAAAGGCGAAGCGGTGAATGAACGCCGTAATTTCCGCTTTGTCCCCGCGGCAGATTGGAGGCGTTTTCTGCGCATCGGAACTGTCCGGCGCAGACGGGGAAGACTCGGATTCGTCGGCGGCCCGTGCCGCGCCGGACGAACCGGACGCGCCGTTTTCGGCGCGGATCAAATCGTCCGCCGAACATCCGAAATAGTCGGAGATGGCGCGCAGATTTTCAATATTCGGAGAGGAAATATCCGCTTCCCAGGTGTAGATGGTTTGGCGGGAAACGCCGAGCGCCGCGCCGAACTCCTCTTGGGAAAGTCCGCGCTGTTTGCGCCGCGCCGCGAGATTGGTGCCAAAGCTCATAAATCAGCCTCCCTTTGTCTTATCGGTATATTTTTGTATCGGAACGGAAAACATTTTTTGGATTTTGCGCGCCTTGGGAACCGCTGTGTTTATCATACACAATTCCGATGTAAAAGTCTACAAGGAAACGTTTAAAATGATGTAAAGAAGTCCTTACATTTGCGAAAAAACAGTCAACTGCGGTTTGCAAGCCGCCAAATGCAGGTATCGGGGCTGCGATTTGTCTTTGAAGCGAAAAAGAAAACATCCGCTGTATGCAAATCCATACAGCGGATGAGAGACGGTTTCAAAGCTTTGATTTTCGGACGGTCGGTTACAGTGCACGGACGATGCGCTCGGTATCCGAAGCGATCACCAGTTCCTCGTTGGTGGGGATCATATAGACCTTTACGCGGGATTCCGGTTTTGTCAGACAAGAAGTCTTCAGCGGGCGGGGGAGGTTTTTGTTGATCTGCGTGTCGAAGTCGATTCCCAGCCAGCTAAGAGAGCAGCATACCCGCTCGCGGAGCATGGCGTCGTTTTCGCCGATGCCCGCAGTGAAAACAACTGCGTCAAGGCCGCCCATGGCCGCCGCGTACGCGCCTATGTATTTTTTGATCTGATAGACCAGAATGTCGAGCGCGAGTCTCGCGTGGTCGTTGCCCTGGCTTGCCGCGCCCGAAACGTCGCGGCAGTCGGAGGATACGCCGGACACGCCGAGAAATCCGCATTTTTTGTTCATGAAAACATTCATTTCATCCGGAGTCATACCGGTTTTGTTCATGATATAGGGAACGATAGCGGGATCGATGTCTCCGCAGCGGGTGCCCATTTCCACACCGGCAAGGGGGGTAAAGCCCATCGAGGTATCCAGAACGCGGCCGTCTTTTACGGCTGAGATCGAGGAGCCGTTGCCGAGATGGCAGGTGACGATTCTGGTTCCCTCTGCCTTGCCGCCGAGCAGTTTGACGCATTCGCCCGCCACATAACGGTGGGAGGTTCCGTGCGCGCCGTAACGGCGGATTGCGTATTTTTCGTACATTTCGTACGGGATTGGATACATATATACATAGTCGGGCATGGACGCGGTATGGAACGCGGTGTCAAATACCAAAACCTGGGGAGTGCCGGGCATGGCGGCAAGGCAGCCCTGGATGCCCATGATGTGCGCGCCCGTGTGCAAAGGCGCAAGGTCGCGGCAAAGTTCAAGTTTTTGCAGTACTTCGTCGGTCAGCAGAACCGATTCGGAGAAGTACGCGCCGCCGTGTACGATCCGGTGGCCGACCGCTTCGATTTCATCCATGCTTTTGACGCTTCCGTATTTTTCGCCGGTGAGAATGTCGATAACGATTTTGGTTGCCGTCGTATGATCCGGCATTGCGACGTCCTGCTCATAAGAAACGCCGCTTTCCAGATTCTTGTGGCTGATGCGTCCGTCAATGCCGATCCGCTCGCAAAGTCCTTTTGCGCGCACGGTTCCGGCTTCGGTGTCAAACAACTGATATTTCAGCGAACTGGATCCGGCGTTTACAACGAGTACGTTCATTTTCTGTATAACCTCCGAAAAAATAACTTAACTCTTTAATTATACACTGATTTTCTTCCGATTTCAAGAAAAAACAGCAAATATTTGAACATCTGCCGAAAAACGTAAAAAATGCGAGACGGCAAAATACAAATGAACTTTTTTGATTCAGACAGACGCGCGCTGCCGGAGCCGCGCTTTGCAGGCAGGGCGGCGCGCTATACGCGCCCGCACAAAAAATCGGTTTTTCCGGAGAAAAGCGGACATATGCCCGCCCCGGCGGATTTTGCGGCATACCGCAGATACGGATGCGAAAGCCGGAAAACCGAATTTTTCCACTCGGTTTTGGCGGAGATTTTTGCGTATTATTCGGCTGGGGTATTGATATGTACATCGAGTTGGTTGAACGGAATTTCAATGCCGACTTTGTCAAACGCTTTTTTCATGCTTTCGTTTAAATCAAAATAGACCGTCCAGTAATCGCTTGAATTGCACCAGGCGCGCACGGCAAATGCAAGCGCGCTTGCATCCTGGCGCACCAGACGGATCAGGGGTTCGGGTTCTTCCAGTACAAGCGTGTTGGAGGTGACAACGGCGCGCATTACGCGCAGGGCTTTGTCGATGTCGGTGGAATAAGCGGTGGTAAATTCCAAATCCACGCGGCGGAGTTTTTCGGTGCTGTAGTTGACGACGGTCGCGTTGGAAAGCGCGCCGTTCGGAATGGTGATGCACTTGTTGTCCGGGGTGGTGACCGTCGTGTAAAAAATGCCGATTTCGCGAACGGTGCCGCTGTCTGTGTGGTTGTCGATATAATCGCCGATTTTGAACGGTTTGAAGAAAAGAATCATTACGCCGCCTGCAAAGTTGGCGAGACTGCCCTGAAGCGCAAGACCAATCGCAAGTCCCGCAGAGCCGAGCACAGCGGAAAGCGCAGTGCCGTCGATGCCGAGAATCGTGGCTGCAATGATAACGGCCAGTATTTTTAAACCAATGCTGATTGTCGAATTGAGAAAGCTCTTCACGCTGTCGTCCAGTTTTGAGTATCCGTGCGAGCGATTGATTGCGCGCACGAGGACGCCTGACAGCTTAAAGCTGATGATGACAAACAGGATTGCGCAGATTGCACCGAACAGAAGATTGATTCCGCTGGTGGCCAAAAATGTTTTGATTTCGTTAAAAAGCTCCATGTCCCACTACCCCCGTACCGTCAGAAACAGACAAAATTTTCATCAAATCATTATATATGAAACCGGGAAAAAAGTCAACTGTCGGAAAAGATTTTAAAAATTTACTTGACAGCCGGAACCGGTTATGCTATCATAGTAAAGCGTAGATTTGCGGGTGTAGTTCAATGGTAGAATCCCAGCCTTCCAAGCTGGTCGTGCGGGTTCGATTCCCGTCACCCGCTCCAATGGTTGCCGCGCTGCGGCAGCATAGAATAGGGGTATAGCTCAGTTGGTAGAGCAGCGGTCTCCAAAACCGCGTGTCCAGAGTTCGAGCCTTTGTGCCCCTGCCAATAAAAAAGTCCGAAAACCTTGATTTTAAAGGGATTTCGGACTTTTCTATTTTTATATTTTTTTTATATTTTTTTGAATTTGCCTGCCCAAAACTGCTCAAAAATGCATTCAATTTCATACAAAGTTTTGTCGAAACCGAGTCAAAATTTTTCACCTCGAATGGGAGCCTGTATCTTTTGCCGGGTGGAAGTTGGCAATGCCCGTGCCGGACACTGGGCGGATGAAAATTTTGATTTGAGCATGTTTTTCTGCGTGTGAAAAAATTTTATTTTTAATCTAAACTGCACGCGTACAAAAACATCTCCGTATCGTTTGTTTTTGCGATTTCTTTTTCAAAAGAAGCATAGACTGTCACTTTGGTAAACCCGATTTCCCGAAGAATGGCTTCCATTTCGCCGAGTTCGTACAAATGAGTCTGAAAGTCCATCTTCTCCTGCTGGAGCAATTTTGTTCCGTCGTATAATTCATAAAGCGAGGGACTGAACTGCGTATGGCTGTTTTCATCGTAATAACTTCTGGATTTCAGGATCAGGTCGTAATTTTCCCTGGTTTTGACAGACACGGATACTGTATATGCATCATGGTCGGGGCAGCGGTTTGCGATAGTATCGACTGCAAAAACGAATGTTCCGCCCGGTTTCAATAAAGTTTTGATTTTCAATAGAATCGTTTTGCAGGTCTGCATGTCCGTAAACAGGGATACAGAGCCGGACGAAATAAAAATATAATCAAAGCGTTCGGCGGTTTGATAATTTTCCATGTCGGTCTGCGTTACGGCGGCGCCGGGCGCTTTTTGTATTAGTTTTTCAAGCATTTCCCGCGAGTTGTCAATGCCCTTGAAGTCCAATCCTCTTTCCAGGAACGGAATCAGAAACCGCCCGCTTCCGCACAGCGGTTCCAAAATGGATTTTCCTTTTTCCGCGTAGTAAAGATAAAATTCCAGTTCATCCTCAGGGGTTTTTTCATGCAGAATTTCGTACATCTCCGTGCACAAACTGCCGTAATAATTTTTCTTCATGCTGTTTGTCCTTATCCTCGTTTGCCTGGTTGAATTGTTTTTTCGGCGCTGTTTTCAGTTTACCATATGCGCCGGAATTTGTCAATTTGTTCCGGTTTACAAAGAAATTTTTTGAGTTGGCCGCCGGATTTGGGCTGCGCGGCGGGTTTCGTCTGCGCAGGGAGACCGGTTGCGCCGCTTTTTGATACAGCGCCGCGCGTCGGCGCCGGAAAGCGCCTTTTGGCGCATTTTTTCTTGACAAAAGCGCTGAAATTATATATAATAGTTTAAATAAAAATATGATGGCATAATATTGCAAAAAACATGCCTGAAAGGAAACGGGGTCAAAATATTGATACGGAGCATGACCGCTTTCGGCCGTGCGCGCGCCACAACGGAAGCGCGGGATATCACGGTCGAAATCAAAAGCGTCAACAGCCGGTACCTGGACTGTACGGTCAAGACGCCGCGCAGATACAGCTTCCTTGAGGAAAAAATCAAAACGTATGTTCAGCAAAACGGCGTCAGCCGCGGGAAAGTGGACGTTTATATCGGTGTGGAAACGCTGTCGGAGACCGACACGGAGATTCTTGTGGACGAGGGGTACGCCCGCGGCTATATTTCGGCGCTTGAGCGTTTGCGGGATCTGTTCGGACTTGCAGACGACGTCAGCGTGATGCAGGTGGCGCGCGACCGCGACGTATTTACGTTCCGTCACGCCGAAGATGATCCCAATCGTGACTGGGATATGCTGAAAGGCGTTCTGGACGACGCTTTGCGGGGATTCCTTTCGGCGAGAGAGGCCGAGGGAGAGCGGATCGGACGGGACATTACCGCCAAGATCGAGGGGATTCGCCGGCAGGCAAAGCAGCTCGCGGCGTTTTCCGAGACCGAGACGGCCGCGTATCACGAGAAACTGACCGAAAGAATAAAGCAGCTTTTGGACGACAACAATATGGTGATTGACGAGGGACGCCTTTTGACCGAGTGCGCGATTTATGCCGACCGGGTGGCGATCGACGAGGAACTGACCCGCCTTGACTGTCATTTCAGCGCGTTTTACGACATTCTTGCCTCTGGGGAACCCTGCGGGCGAAAGCTTGACTTTCTGCTTCAGGAGATTAACCGCGAGACCAACACCATCGGATCCAAGACGCAGTGCCTGGACATTACCAGAATCGTGGTCGATATTAAGGCCGAGCTTGAAAAAATCCGAGAGCAAATTCAGAATATAGAGTGAGGACGTCCAAATGAAATTTATCAACGTAGGCTTTGGAAATATGATAGCGGCCGACCGGGTTGTGGCGCTGGTCAGCCCGGACTCCGCGCCGGTCAAGCGTCTGATTACCGAAGCGCGCGAGGCGGGGCGGATTATTGACGTAACCTGCGGGCGGCGTACCCGCGCGGTTATTGTGACCGACAGCGATCATGTGATTCTGAGCGCGACCCAGCCGGAGACGATTTCCAACCGTCTGGCCGATGACGATGACGACGAGACGGAAAGCGCGGATGCGGAGGACGCGGAGTCATGACCGGCGGTCTTGTATTTATTATTTCCGGACCGGCCGGAAGCGGCAAGGGCTCTGTAGTAAACGAGGTGCTTCGCCGGGATGACCGCTTTATCTGTTCGGTGAGCGCTACCAGCCGTCCTTGTCTTCGCGGCGAGACCGAGGGCGTGAATTATTATTATATTTCGCGCGAAGAATTTGAAGAAAAGATCAAAAGCGGCGGCGTTTTGGAATATACCGAGTATTGCGGCAACTATTACGGGACGCCGGTGTCCGAGTTTGAGCGCGCGTCGGCGCTTGGCAAGCATCTGATTCTCGAAATTGAGGTGGACGGCGCCGCGCAGATCAAAAAGAAGTATCCGGAGGCGGTGCTGATTATGGTTTCGCCGCCCGACGCCGCGGAACAGAGCCGTCGGCTGCACACGCGCGGGCGGGATACGGAGGAATCCATTGCAGGACGGCTGCGCCGAGCAAAAGAGGAACTGGAGTTTCTTCCGTCGTATGATTATCTGATCGTCAACGAGAGCGGAAAGCTTTCGCGCAGTGCGGACGACTTTTTCGCCATTGCGCGCGCCGAGGCGCTGCGCACGGCGAGACGGCGCGATTTTTCAAAGCGCTATTTT
>CATYXQ010000003.1 GCA_958414825.1 uncultured Eubacteriales bacterium
TGTCCGAACAGCAGAACAATTTTGTCCTATTCAACAGACTTTCCAAAACAGCGCGGCATAGCCGCGCTGTTTTAAAATGTTTTCAGAATCGTATCCAAACTCAGCCGAGTTTTGCGGCGTTGACCTTGACGCCGGGACCCATCGTCGTCGCGAGCACGCAGCTCTTGATATACTGACCTTTGGACGCCGCCGGTTTTGCCTTGATAATGGCGCCCATCAGCGCGTCGAAGTTCTCGCCGATCTTCTCTGCGCCAAACGACGCTTTGCCTATCGGGCAGTGAATGATGTTGGTCTTGTCCAGACGGTACTCGATTTTACCGGCCTTGGCTTCCTTAACAGCCTTGGCAACGTCCATCGTAACCGTGCCGGCTTTCGGGTTCGGCATAAGTCCCTTCGGACCGAGCACCTTACCCAGACGGCCGATAACGCCCATCATGTCGGGCGTGGCAATCACCACGTCGAAATCGAACCAGTTTTCTGCCGTAATCTTCTGCACCATGTCCTCAGCGCCGACATAGTCCGCGCCGGCAGCCGTTGCTTCAGCGGCTCTGTCGCCCTTGGCAAAAACAAGCGTGCGAACCGTCTTGCCGGTGCCGTTGGGGAGAACGATCGCGCCGCGAACCTGCTGATCCGCATGGCGGGAATCTACGCCGAGGCGAACATGCAGTTCAACCGTCTCGTCGAACTTTGCCTTGGCGGTCTGGCAAACGAGGCTGACCGCCTCGGATGCGTCATACAGTTTTGTTTTGTCGATCAGCTTTGCGCTCTCGATATATTTCTTTCCAGTCATTCCCAGTATCCTCCTCAGTCGGTAACGGTGATACCCATGCTGCGCGCGGTGCCCTCGATCATGCGCATAGCGCTCTCGACGGACGATGCGTTCAGGTCAGGCATCTTGGTTTCAGCGATCTTCTTAACCTGCTCTCTGGTGACCGATGCGACTTTCGTCTTGTTCGGCGCGCCCGAAGCGGTCTCAATGCCGCAGGCTTTCTTTAACAGAACGGCCGCGGGAGGCGTCTTGGTGATGAATGTGAACGAACGGTCTGCATAAACCGTAATCACGACCGGAATAACCAGGCCGACGTCATTTTTGGTGCGCTCGTTGAACTCTTTGGTAAAGTTTGGGATCGAAACGCCGTACTGACCCAGCGCCGGACCGATCGGCGGCTGAGGCGTCGCCTTGCCGGCGGGAATCTGCAATTTAATGTAACCGGAAATTTTCTTTGCCATTTTAAAATTACACCTCCAAATGTGGTTGTTCCGAGGAATGAAAAATTTTTCCTCTCCCACAAACCCCCAAAGGGGCTTCCCCGACGGGGAATGTTTGTTACTTCGCGAGTTTGACGTCGCTTGCCGCGACGCGGACGGGCATGTCGCGCTTGCCCGTGTTAATCAGAACGGTGACATTGCCGCCGTCCTCTGAAATGTCGTAAATTTTTCCGCCGTATCCCTCAAAGGAGCCGCTGACGATCTGAATCTCGTCGCCCACCCGATAAGCGGGCGCGCTCGGCACCTCGCCGCCCTGCATGACGGCAAGCTCGTCCTCGGTCAGCGGAACCGGCTTGGATCCCGGTCCGACAAAGCCCGTCACGCCGCGGATATTGCGCACGACATGCCAGCTTTCATCCGTCATGACCATTTTAATGAACACATAGCCGGGAAGCAGCTTAGCCTCGGTCTCTTTCTCGGTACCCGAAGCGTCCTTTTCAAGAACCTTTTCGACCGGTACGCGAATTTCAAAAATCAGATGGCCGAGATTGCGGTTTTCGATGATTTTTTCCAGATTGGTTTTGACCTTGTTCTCATAGCCGGAGTACGTATGCGCAACATACCATCTCGGGCCGAGATTCATCTCATTAATATCGCTCATTTTCCGTTTCCAGGGACTCAGAACAATCTTCCGAACGCCATCAGGCCGGAGGAGAACGCAAGGTCGAGCACGCCGATGACCGCCGCAAGCACCACAACGAACGCAACGACCAGTCCCGTACTCTGCTTGACGGTCTTGAACGGACACCAGGTGATCTTTTTCATCTCGCTTTTGTAGTCGCGGAAGAATTTTGCAACGCGGCTGGGCTTCTTCTCTTTTGTAGCTTCTGCCATTTCTCGATCCTCCCGTTTACTTCGTTTCCCGATGCAGAGTGTGCTTGTTGCAGAATCTGCAGTACTTGTTCATCTCAAGTCTGTCGGGATCGTTTTTCTTGTTTTTCTTGGTCTCGTAGTTTCTTTGCTTGCACTCGCTGCACGCCAGGGTAATCTTAACTCTCATGTCGGCACCTCCTGTTTGTTTTTCGGGCGAAACCGCCCGTTTCCACGGGCGTTTTGCCCGTCGTACCTCCCTCGTTTGTGCGGACGGGCATTCCCGCGCGCCGAATCTCTGCGGTACGCAAAAAAAACCCTCCTATCACAGAGGTAAAAACAGTATAGCATTCCCCGCCCGGTTTGTCAAGAAAAATTTATGAAAATTTCAAATGCCGCCGGCAAAATGCGGCCAACCCGTTTTTTCCGGCGGCGTCCGTATGCATAAACGTCAAATTGTTGGCTGCGGAACGCTTCCTTAATATATTTACGGCGTATCTTTACGCGCCGCAAGGTCCGGGTGTTTTCCGCAGACCGAAGCCATATCGTTTCTCAGTGTAAAATCCGCTCATGCCCGGCGGGAGAACACGCATAAGCGATCTGTTCAGGCGTCGGATACACAAACACGTCGCCCGTACCTCCGTCCACAACGACCGGCGCGCCGGTTACAAGCCGGCTGAGCCCGGAAAGTCCGCAAACCGCCGGAATTTTGCACTGACGCGCAATCGAAGCCGCGCGCCCGGCGCTGTCCGTTCCGATCAGAATCGCCCGCAGTCCCGCACGGCGCAAATACGCGGCGGCGCGCTTTGAAAGCGAATCCGCAACCAGCACCGCATTTTCGTGAGGCGGCAGAATCGGCTGCTTTTGCTGCGGCGTCTGCAAAAAATCCAAGATCCGGCCGCCGCCCGTGCGGAGCAGCTGTGCGCGCCGGAGGGCGAGCGTGTCCGAACCGGCGGCAATGCGCGCCGCCGCCGTCTCAATCGCCGCCTCTACAGCCTCCTCAGCCGTAAGGCGGCCGTCCTCGATACCGCTTTGCACAAGCGCGGAAAAATCTCGGTCGCAAATCAGCAGCTTGACAAGCTCCGCTTCCTCTCCCGCCTCCGCGTCCGCCGCCTCAAGCGCCGCGGCGCGCGCACGCTCAAAAGCCTCAATAGCGGCGGGAACATTTACGGCACCCCCGCTGAACGAATTGGGCAGTATCCAAAGCACGCCGACGGCGCGGGCGTCAAAAAGCCCTTTTCCGGTCAAATGCGTCATGGTACATTCCCTCACACGCCCCGGTACAGGCACTCGGCGAGCGCTTCCATCGCGCGCTGCTCGTTGCCCCCGCGAAGCGTCACGCTGATGCGGTCGCCCGCACGCATACCGAGCGAGTACAGGGCAAACGGCTGCTTTGCATCGACGCTGGCGCTGCCCTTTTGTACGGTCACTTCGCAGTCAAGCGCCCGACATGTTTCAAAAAGCGCGGCCGGAGCGGAAGCGCCCGATATTACATAGTCAAATACAATCATTTTCATTTTACTTACGGCGCAAAAGCGCCGCCTTTCTTACGTGGAGATCCGCGCATCCGGCGCGGCAGGGCGCGTATTCTGCGCGGCAGTACAGTATATGCAGGAATCATACGTCCCGTTTCGCCGCAAAATCGCGCATTTGTTTCTAATATGCGTAAAAAACGGAAAAAAATACAGGACATTCACCTCAAAATCAGGCAAATTTCTTTTGACTTGCCGCCGTCGGTATGCTAAAATAGAGGTATGAATATTTTCCTGCACCGCATTTGCGGCGCAGTTCGTTTATGCCGCTGACGCTGCAAAGGGGATGCAAGCGCGCGGCATCAGAGGATGTGAATTGAAAAAAGCACTTCAAAAAATCGCGGCGGCGGCGCTTTCGCTTTCGCTGACGCTCGGCGGCGCGCTGCCGATATTCGCAGCCGAAGAAAGTTCGGCAGAAGAAACGGACGTCTTCAGCGAAACCCGCTCCGAGACCGAGGAAGAACCGGAACTCTACGGCTATACTTTTTCGGGGCTCGGAAAACTCACCGCAGCCGACGTGCAGCGGCTGGGCAGCGGCGTTCAGCTTTACAAATACAAGGCGACGCTCGATCAAACCCTGCTTCAGACGGCTTTTGTGCTCATGGTGGATCCGGCGGCGGGCGGACGGCTCGCGACGGCGAACCTCGGCGACGGCGTTTACGGACTGGGTCGTCCGGGAACGCTTGCCGACCGGGATTTCGGCGAGAACCTCGGCCTGCTTGCCGCGGTAAACGGCGACTTTTACAGCATGGCCACCGGCGTTCCCATGGGCGTCTACATAGAAAACGGACGCTTTGTTTCCTCCTCCGACGGAAACAAAGCGTTTGGGATCAACACGGACGGTTCGGCCTTTTTCGGCACGGTCGGCGACGAAGTCTACATTCTTGAAAACGGCGAGGAACTGCCGGTAAGCTATGTCAACAAATATCCGTCGGTATACGGCGTGTATCTTTTGACCCGGGACTACGGGGAAACGACCAAAATCCCCGAAAGCCTCAAAACGACCGAATATATTCTTGAGCTTGACGACGACCTGCGGCTCTCCGATGAGATCCGCGCCGTCGTGACCGAAGTGCGCGAGGACGCCGCGGACGGCGAAATTCCCGAGGGCGGCGCGGTGCTGGTGGTACCCAAAGAATATGAAACCCAGAAACTCTACCGCATTCTGGACGAGGGCAGCCGCATCACCATCGGCGTGGACAGCAACGGCGATTTCGATCAGGTGGAATATGCGCTCGGCGGCGGAGACATTATCCTTGAAGACGGCGAAATCGTAGAGAACACAGCCGACCTTGACCACGAAAAAACCCGGCAGCCGCGCACGGCGGTCGGCCTGCGTGAGGACGGCGAAATCGTGGTCGCGGTCGTCGATGGGCGGCAGCTTTCCCACAGCAGCGGCCTGACGCTCTACAAGCTGGCCGAATTCATGCGCGACCTCGGCTGCGTGACGGCGCTGAACATGGACGGCGGCGGTTCCACCTGCATGGTTTTGTTCGGCGGCGGACAGGCTACAACCCTAAACCGCCCCTCGGACGGCGTCGTGCGCCGCGTATCCAACGCGATTGCCGTCCTTGAGACGGACGAAGCGGACAACCCTTACTATATAGAATGCGATCCCGTGGACGGCTACATTTTAACCGGCCAGGAGTATATATTTGAACCGCGTCTCATGGACGGCAGCTTTTCCTTTGAACAGGAGCGCGCGGATGAGGACGCGGACACGGAGGACGAAGAAACAGACACGGACGAAAGCGGAAGCGGAGACAAAGACGAGAGCCGTGAAACCGAAGCGCAGCCGGACGCGGAAAAGCCCCGTCGGGGAACCGCCGTGGATTTTCTCTTTGACGAGGACAACACCGAGCTTTTCATCGACGAGGAATTTGGCAGCGCATATATTGAGGACGGCAAAATCCATCTCACACCGTCGGTCAGCGCCGGGCTCGGACGGCTCCGCATCGAAAGTGAGACCGAGTACGGCGACCTGTCGCTCGATTTGTTTGTGCGCGTAACCGATAAGGTAGACGCGCTGATTCCGGATCAGAGCCTGCTCTTGCCGAGCGAGTACGAACAGACCGAGTTCCGTGTACGCGCGCTCTTTAAGGGAGAGCCGGTCTGGTTTGGAAACGCGCTTGAATCCAAAGCGGAAAGCGACAGCTTTTCCATCTCGGCCGACGGCGATACGCTCACCGTGCGCGCAAAATCGGGCAGCGGCAATGTCGGCGCCGTCCTCCTGGATCAGACGGCGATGCTCCCAGCCTATTTCGATCCCCTGCTTTCCCTCCTGCTCACCGAATTTCTGAGCGGCAGCCTGAGTGCAGAGGGCTATGAGACTGTTTGGGACGACACGGCGGGCATCCTCGGCAAGGGCGCGTTCGTCCTGCGTATGCCCGAACCGGAAAGCCCCGACCCGGAAACATCCGAAACCGCAGAGCGTGAAGAACAGGCGACAAAGGCCGCCGGGGAAACCTCCGCGGCTACAAGCCTAACTGAATTTCCGGAGGACGGCGAAAGCGGTACGGCCGAAACAACGCCCGCCGGCGCGCCCGCAGAAAGCATATCCGCCGAAGCGACGGATGAGGGCGGCGAATCCGGTTCAAAGGAATCGGGAGAGACCGAGGAACCAATCGAAGAACCCGAACCAGAACCGTTTACGGTTGACGTCGCGCCCGGCGCGCTGCGAGCCAGCGGCCTTTGGGGACGCAAACTCTGGGTATGGGTGGACGGACTCGCGCCGGACAGCGACCCATACGCCGTGGTCAGCGTGACCGAGGAGGACGGAACGAAAACCGAATACTCGATTCCCTACGAAATCTACTATGATTTCCGCGCCTACAACGGCCGCGCGCTGCTCGTTTTGACCATCAATCCCGAACAGCGGGGCGTCGTAGAACTTGAAAGCATCCTCCGCTACACATCAAACGAAGCGCCGAAACGCCTGACGCTCGAAAACATCCTGCTCGCCGGCGCTTACGAAACCAACCGCTTCACCGACCTTGACGGTCACTGGGCAAGCGACTATGTCAACACGCTCTGCTACATGGGCGTGGTCAGCGGCAGCGAAAACCTCAAGGGCGAGTTGGTCTACATCCCGGACGACGGACTGAGCCGCGAACAGTTTGCCAAAATTCTTGTCGGCTATCTTGGTATAGACATAGAAAAATATGCGCAGACGCCGCTTGAATTTGAGGATACCGGGGAAATCGCCGAGTGGGCGCTGCCCTTTGTGCGCGCC
The DNA here is from genome assembly GCA_958414825.1 of uncultured Eubacteriales bacterium. Lineage (GTDB taxonomy): Bacteria > Bacillota > Clostridia > Oscillospirales > CAG-272 > UMGS902. Next base: position 6,844 of record CATYXQ010000003.1, read on the forward strand.
GCGGTCGGCGAGGGTCTCATGCGCGGCAAAACCACCGTATACGACACGCTGATCTTCGCGCCGAAAGACAGCATCACACGTCAGGAAGCCATCTTTGTGCTCGGCGCGCTGCTGCCTGAGACTGAAGATGACGAAACGGACGCCGAGTTCACCGACAGCGACAAGATCGCGCCCTGGGCAGACGAGAATCTGCGCCGCGCCTACGCGCAGGGACTGATCTCGGGCTATGACGACGGCAGTGTGCGTCCCGAGGGAAAAATTACCCGCGCCGAAGCGGCGACGCTGGTTGTAAAACTGGAAGCAATTCTGCAAAACAGTTGAAAAACAGCTTGTAAATCAGCAAAGATTATGGTAAAATTGTCCTATTCCATTCACGGGAGGTTGACCCCATGCAGGACAAGTACACGATTTCTCTGGAAAAAATCATCGAGGAGTTCTCGCTGGAACCGATTTATCTTCCCTCAGCGCCAGCGGAAATCCCAATCTCCAGCCCGGAACTGAACCGGCCGGCCTTTCCGCTTTTCGGATTTTTTGAGCTTTTTGACCGGGAGCGCATTCAGGTTCTCGGCAAGGTCGAAATGCGATACCTTGAAGAACGCACGCCCGAAGAACGCCGTATAGCCGTGGATCGGTTTATGGCCATGCATCCTGTGGCCGTAGTCGTGACTTCCATGCTCGATATTCCGCTCAACATGACCGAGTGCGCGCAGAAATACGACGTTCCTCTGCTCCGCACCGCCGACCGGACAAGCGAATTTATGGCGGCTATGATCTCCCAGCTCAACGTTCTGCTCGCGCCGCGGATCACCCGGCACGGCGTTCTGGTGGAAGTGTACGGCGAGGGCATTCTGATTCTCGGCGACAGCGGCGTCGGCAAAAGCGAGACCGCCATTGAACTGGTCAAGCGCGGACACCGTCTGATTGCGGACGACGCGGTCGAAATCAAGCGCGTCTCGGCAAAATCCCTGGTCGGCTCCGCGCCCGAAGTCATCCGGCACTATGTGGAGCTTCGCGGCATCGGCATCGTAGACGTGCGCCGGTTGTTCGGCATGGGCGCCGTCAAGCTGACCGAGAAAATCGACCTCGTTGTGACGCTGGAACCCTGGGTGCAGGGAAAAATGTACGACCGGCTGGGCATGGAGTCCCAGTCCATGGAAATTCTGGGCATCCATATCCCCTCGCTGACCATTCCGGTTCGTCCCGGCCGAAATCTGGCCGTTGTGCTGGAGATCGCGGCGATGAACAACCGTCAGAAAAAGATGGGATACAACACAGCCGAAGAATTCAACAAGCGGCTCATGGGTCAGTTCGGCATGGACGAGACCGACCGGAACCGGTAAGACGGCTGCGGACAGGCTTCTCCGTATGCCTGCAAAGCACGGAGCGACAAAAAGCCGCAATTTTCCCGACGGCGTAAGCGAACCGAAAAAACGGATTCAATAAGAGGCTTTGCCCCGTCATTCAACGTTTTCAGCGGGAGATTGTACGCCCGCTGAAAAAATGAAGCGGAACCCGCCGCCCTTAGAGGCGGGGGATATCTCAATTTCGTTATAAAATGAAAAAGGGACTGCCCTTACTGCGGGCAGTCCCTTTTGATTTTGAACATCGAAAAATTCAATCCGGCCGCGCTTCTTACAGGCCGTGCGCCTCGATATACGCATCCATGCGCGCGCAGAGCGCGGCGTCGTTTTTCCATACCGTATCGCGGGGAAGCGCGGCAAGCTCCCGCTTCAGTCCGTCATAAACCGCGGTCATCTCACACTGCTGCATCCCGGCCGCCGCAAGCACCTTGCGGTTATCCATAATGCGGTCAAACATGCGGTCGTATTCCAACTGCCACCGCGCGCCGCGCATCGGTTCTTTCGGGTCGATCAGCGTCAGATAATCCGCTTCGGGAATCGGTACAAATTCAAGGCCGATCAGTTCCCTGTAATAGCCCGCTATCGTCTCCCATGTATTGTGCTCGGCGGTGCAGAGGCTGTAATGCTCGCAAAGCGCTTTTTCATTGAACAAAAGGCGCGAAAGCAGTTTGGCCACATCGCCCGCCCAGGTCATGGTGGCCTGCGCGCCGAGCGCCTCGCGCGGAAGCAGCACCTTTTTTCCCTCAAAAGCGCGGCGCACGATCACGCTCGCTTCCAGCGTCACAAGCTGATAGCGGAACTTGGAAAACGTGATGGCCGGACGGACAACCGTCCAGTTGCGAAACGCCGAACGCTCAAGCACGTCCTCCTGACGCGCTTTGGCCAGCGCGTACGTATCGGTTGAAAGCATATCCTCGTCTTTTGAAACGTCCAGCAGCTGCGGCGAGGTTTCGGTAATGGGATGCGCCTCGTCCGCGTACACGCGGTAGGAGGAAAGATAGATATAGTGTCCCGTATTTTCCAGCAGCATCCGGCAGCGCGTTTCAAACAGTTCGGTGCTGTAAATCATAAAGTCCACAATTCCGTCGTAGCCGCGCTCGAGAATCGGACGGATAAACGCTTCGTTTTTCGCGTTGCCCACGGTGTAGGTCAGATTCGGATGCCCGGACTTTACGTCGTCCAGCGAAACCACATCCACCCTGTAGCCTTTTGCCAGCAACTCCGGCACAAGATACACGCCCATTGCGCCCGTACCGCCGAGCACGAGCACGCTTTTCTGTTTTTCCATAGTAAACCCTCCCTCTGAATACCTGTGTTCATGCTTATTCTAACGGCTTGACAATCGGACGGCAATATTCTATACTGTAAAAAAACAGATACGATTCTGCAAATAAACGGGGACTTTTTTAAATGAATGATCTATCTTTCTGCAAATCCTTTGCGTTTTGCAGCTTTCAGTTTACCCGCAACCGCCACACCGACAAATCATGCGGCACAATCTGTCATCATATCGGCCGGCTTACGGCCGGGCGCGCCGAATTTGTCACGGACAGCGAAAAAATCTGCTTTGAAGCCGGCGACGTGTTCTTTATCCCCTGCGGATGCCGCTATCATTCCTATTGGTACGGTGAGGACAAGATCGCCTTTGAATCCTATGCCTTCACCTATACGCCGGACGCGGGCGAAACGCGCTACACGCTGCAAAAACTGAATCTCACGCCGAAAGCGCGGCGCTGTATCGAAGAACTGTCGGCGGACAGGCGCGTCACGCCGGGAAGCGTCGGGCTGCTCTATCAGTTTCTCGGCGAGGTAACGCCGACTATGGCCGCCGCCGGAAAGGATGCAAAAAGCGCGCTCGTCGAGCGCGCAAAGCGGTATATCCTCGCGCATCCGAATTTTACCGTGCCGCAGCTTGCAAGGCACTGTCATGTCAGCGAATCGGGACTGTACGCGGCGTTCCGCGAGGTTACGGGGCGCACGCCGGTCGGCGAAAAGCACCGCGTTCTCGCCGAGCGCGCGGCCTCTCTCCTGCAAACCACCGATCTCTCGGTGGAGGAGATCAGCGAACGGCTCGGATTCGGCACGGCGGCGCATTTTCGCAAGGTTCTGCACGCCGTTTACGGCATGACGCCGCGCGAGTTGCGAAAAGGGCGGCAGAACGAACTGTAAATACATCCGGATAAATTCGCCCGGTCGGCGTCTCTGATTTTTCGGGCGTTTTACAATTTTACATTTTCCGCTTCCGGGCGCGCACCCGAACATGACCTGTCCGAATCCCGCTCTGTTTGCCGCCGCTGCATCCTGTACCAGCTGATAAAGCCGTAAATATCGTTGACAAAAAACATGACAAAGCAGATCGTCACCGAAAGATAGGAGCGATCCGTCAACGACGCCAGGATCCACAAAAAAATCAGCACAAGATCATTTGCGGCGTAGGCGGCGGCATAATACGCGCTCCTGCGGAACGTGAGATAAACGGCGGCAAAGCTGGTTGTGACGGAGAGAGTGCTCGGAATCAGATTCGCGGTGTGAAACGCCTTGAGGATAAAATAGAAAACGCCCGTGACAACGGCGCTCAGCAGAGCCATAAAGACAATTTCTTTTCGCTTTAGGCGATTGACCCTGACCTGCGCCCGGTCGCCGTTATACGGATGACGCAGCCAGGAAACGAGGGAAAGCGCCGCCATCGGCGCGGTCATGCCGATGTAGGTAATCATTTCGCCGTAGTAGGCAAAGCGAAAGGAGATCACGCCGTAGACGACGCTGAAAACAATCATCAAAAGCTGGCCTGCGGGATTGCCCTTTGCGGTCAAAATCAGCGAAGTCGCGCCGATAAGCGAGGCGGCAAGCGTGAGATAATTCTCCCTGTCAAAAATGCAAAACGAGACCGCGATCAGCAGTACCGAGGCGCACCAAAGTATTTTTTCAGTTTTTGTAAAATAGTTTAAAATCTTTTTTTCTTTCATACTAACTCCTCAAAAAAAGCATTCGCATACACATCTTCCAAGACCTAACGATGTGTAAAACGAATGCTTTCGCATTTCCTACCCGGTGGCAGATTTGCTGTTTCAACCCAAAACAGCGAAAATATTCAAACGTGCATCCCGGTATTTTCAAAATCGCCGGGGATTTTCCGTAAAACGCGGCGCGCTCAGTCCCCGCGCTTTTCGCCGCCCTTGTCCTGTTTTTCAAGCCGCTCGATTTTGTCCGGCGTGATACGCACGGTGTATGCAAGGGAAAAGGCCTCGTCGCAGAGCGCGTCAAAATCAAGCTTTGCCGCCTCAGCCGCGACCTTTTCAGCCTCGGGACGGGTTTTCGGATGCCGGGGCGTGAACACCGTGCAACAGTCCTCATACGGCAGAACCGACGTATCATAGGTGCCGATTCTGCGCGCGGTCTGCACGATTTCTTCCTTGTCCATACCGATGCAGGGACGCAGCACCGGCCGGTCGGCCATGGCGTCGGTCACGCAGATCGCCTCCAGCGTCTGGCTTGCGACCTGGCCGAGACTCTCACCCGTGACAAGCGCGCCGCAGGCGTGCGCCTGCGCCACGCGGGAAGCCAGCGCCATCATAAAACGCCGCAAAAGCAGCGTAAAGTATTCCTCGGCGCAGTTCTTTTTGATTTCCTCCTGAATGCGCGTCAGCGACAGCACATGCACATACATCCGGTCGGTATAGGCGGTGAGCAGCTGCGCCAGCGAAAAGACCTTGTCCCGCGCCCGCTCGCTCGTATACGGAAAGCTCTCAAAATGCACCGCGTCGATTTCCATGCCCCGGCGCGCCATACGGTATCCGGCGACCGGACTGTCAATGCCGCCTGAAAGCAGCAGAAGTCCGCGCCCGCTCGAACCGAGCGGCATACCACCCGCGCCGCGAAGCTGATCGAAGTGCAGATACGCGCCCGCCTCGCGGATCTCAACCCGCACAATCCGGTCGGGATTCTTCACATCGACGCGAAGCGCCGGAATGCAGTCCAGCACATATCCGCCGACCGCCGCGCAGATTTCGGGCGAACCGAGCGGGAAGCGCTTATCCGAACGCTTGGCCTCGACCTTGAACGTGCGCACGCCGGCCATGCGGCGGGGGAGGTATTCGCGCACGCAGGCGCGCAGTTCCTCCATGCTTTTCCCGCAGACGGCGGCGACCGTCACGCCCGTAAAGCCGAAGAGCCTGGTCATGCTGTCCAGCATACCTGCAAGATCGCAGTCCCCGCTCTGCGGCTCGATATAGACCGTGCTCTGCATACTGCGCACTGAAAAGTCGCCGTAGCGCGCCGCCCGCGCGCGGACGCGGCGGAGCAGCATCGCCTCAAAGTGCGGCTTGTTTGCGCCTTTGAGCACCAGTTCCCCATATTTGCAAAGAATGATTTCTTTCATATCAGCCTCTCAGCCTCGGATAGCGCCGTCCGAAAACACAGCGTATTTTACAGTAGTCAGAGCCGAAAGCCCCATCGGTCCGCGCGCGTGCAGCTTCTGCGTAGAGATGCCGATTTCCGCGCCGTAGCCAAATTCGCCGCCGTCCGTGAAGCGGGTGGACGTATTGACGTAGACGGCCGCCGCGTCCACGCGCTCGGTAAAGCGCGCCGCGGCCTCCCGGCTGCGGGTGACGATCGCCTCGCTGTGCTTCGTGCCGTATTGGTTGATGTGCGCAATCGCCTCGTCCACATTCTCTACCGCTTTGACCGAGAGGATCAAATCGTTGTATTCCGCGGAAAGATCCGCTTCGGTTGCCAAAGCGGCCTCCGCAAAGCAGTCGATGCAGTTTGCGTCTGCGCGGATCTCCACGCCGTGCGCGCGCAGATCCGCTTCAAGAAGCGGCAAAAAATCCTTTGCGACCGCGCGGTCGCAGAGCAGGCTCTCGGCTGCGTTGCAGACCGACGGCCGCTGAACTTTGGCGTTGAGAATAATTTTGCGCGCCATGTCAAAATCGGCGGTTTTCTCCACATACACATGGCAGTTGCCCGCGCCGGTTTCAATAACCGGCACGCGCGCGTTGTCCACAACGCGCTGGATAAGCCCCCGACCGCCGCGCGGAATCAGCACGTCGATATAGCCCCGGATGTCGAGCAGCGCGTCGGCACCCGCGCGCTCGGTGCGCTCGACAAAACAGACTCCGTCGCGCGGCAGGCCGCAGTCGGAAAGCGCCTCGCAAAGCAGATCGCGCAGCGCCATGCCGCTGTACAGCGCTTCTCTGCCGCCGCGAAGCAGCGCCGCGTTGCCCGTTTTAATACAGAGCGCCGCCGCGTCGAGCGTGACGTTCGGCCGCGCCTCGTAAATGACCGCAACTACGCCGAGCGGCACGGTCCGCTCGTGAATCTCGATTCCGCTCTCCCGCGTCCAGACCTTTTCGCCCGCAAGCGGGTCGGGCAGCGCAATCAGCGCATCAAGCGCCGACGCCATGCCCTCAATCCGCGCGTCGTTTAACATCAGGCGGTCGAGCATCTGCGGCGCAACGCCGTTCTCCCTGGCCATCGAAAGATCGACCGCGTTGGCTGTAAGCACAGTCTCTTTTTTCTCCCGCAGCAGCGCGGCCGCGCGCGCAAGCACGGCGCAGCGCTTTTCATGCGAGGCGCAGTTCATCTCGGGCGCGGCCGTTTTCGCGCGCCGTTCCAGTTCCAGAATATAATCGCGGATTTCCATGAATCAAACCTCTTTCGCATCAAAATATGTACCGCGCGCCGTTCCGTCCAGTACGCCGTACAGAATTTCCGGATCGGTGCCGTTGACGATCATCATGGGGACGCCCGCCTGATTGCAGATCTGCGCGGCGAGCAGCTTTGCCTGCATACCGCCCGTGCCGCGCGCGGTGCCCGCACCGCCGGCGGCCTCAACCATCTCGTCCGAAACCGCTTCCACATAGGGAATCAGCTTCGCGTACGGATTTTTGCGTGGATCGCTGTCAAAATAGCCGTCGATGTCGGTCAAATTGATAACGATGTCCGCATGGCAGACCACGCCGACATAGGCCGACAGACGGTCGTTTCCGCCAAATTCAAGCTCATAGCTGGAAACCGGGTCGTTTTCATTGATAATCGGGACGCACCCCATCCGCAAAAGCTCCTCAAACGTAGCCTCAGCGGCCGCGCGGCGCGTCGGACTGTCGATGACGTCCCGCGTCAGCAAAATCTGCGCGACCGTGTGACCGTACAGTGAGAAAAATTTCCCGTAAATCTTCATGAGTTCGTTTTGCCCGATGGCGGCGAGCGCCTGTTTTTCGCGTGTGCAGGTCGGACGGTGATAGCCGATTTTGGAAACGCCGGCGCTGACCGCGCCGCTCGAAACCAATATCACCTCGCAGCCCCCGTTTTTCAGATCGGACAAAACCCGCGCAAGCGTCTCTACCCGGCGCAGGTTCAGCCGCTCGGTATCGTGGGTGAGCGTGGACGAACCGATCTTGACCACAATGCGCCTGATGTCCTTTTTCTCTTTCATTTCCCGATTTTCTCCGCAAATAAAAATTTTTTCAATAAGGGCTTCAAATCCCTCTGTAAATATAGTATAATAATACAGGAATACAGTCAAAGCCGGACGAAAAGTTCCGCTTTGCCGAAGCAAAGCGCGCATACGGCTCTGCGCCGGACTTTCAGGCGGTCAAACCACCCCAATCTACAGCGTCCGTATTTGTATTATTATAAAGCAAGCGGGCGCGTTTTGCAAGTAGTAAAAAAGAAAAGGTGACGATATATGAAAGAAAAATTCACAATCACGCTGATGGACATGCCGGTCAGCATCGTAAGCGACGAGGGAGAGGATACCGTGCGGGCGCTTGCCGCCGTACTCAACGAGCGGCTGCAGAGTCTGCTTTGGAAATCCAGACAGATCTCCAAAACCGAGGCGGCGCTTTTCTGCGCGCTCGACTATCTGGGTGAAGCGCAAAGCCTGAAAAAGCGTCTTGAGCGCGCGGAAGCGCAGCTTGAAGTCTACGCCGGAAACGCGGTGCGCCTGACGGAGGAAAACGAGCGGCTGTCCAAAAAAGTGGACGAGCTTGAAGCTCGGCAAAAACGCAAATGACCCGCCTGCCCGAACTGCTTGCGCCTGCGGGCGGCTTCGCGGCGCTCCAGGCGGCTATTGAGGCGGGCGCGGACGCGGTCTATTTCGGCGGCGAGCAATTCGGCGCGCGCGCGTTTGCGCAGAACTTTAGCCGCGGCGAGTTGCGCGACGCGGCAAAGCTCTGCCGCGCCTATTCGGTCAAAAGCTATGTGACGCTGAACACGCTGATCTTCGACCGCGAATTTCCGGACATGCTACGTTACGCCGCGTTCCTTGAAGAAGCGGGGATCGACGCGCTGATCGTCGCTGATCTCGGCGCCGCGTCCTGCATCCGGCGGCATATCCCGACCATGCGATTACATGCCTCCACCCAGTTTTCCGGCCACAACGCGCACGCCGCGGAGATACTCGCCGAAAACGGATTTGAGCGCATGGTGGCGGCGCGCGAGCTTTCCTTTGAAAATCTTTCGCGCCTGTGCGCGGCCTCGCCGATTGAAATTGAGGTATTTGCGCACGGCGCGCTCTGCGTCTGCCACAGCGGACAGTGCCTGTACAGCGCGATGCTCGGCGGCCGGAGCGGCAACCGCGGCATGTGCGCGCAGCCCTGCCGTCTGCCGGACGCGCGCGGGCGCTATCCGCTCAGCCTGCGCGACCTCGCGCTGGCCGAGCGCATTCCAAAGCTGATCGAAACAGGCGCGGCCTCGCTCAAAATCGAGGGGCGCATGAAGTCGCCCGAATATGTTTACGGCGTTACGAGCATTTACCGCCGCCTGCTCGACGAGCGGCGCGCGGCAAGTGCGGAGGAGATGCGCCGACTTTCCGAAATTTTCAGCCGCGGCGGCTTTACCTCAGGCTATTTTGACCGAAAGATCAATCGTTCCATGCTCGGTGTGCGCGCTGCGGAAGACAAACAGAAAAGCCGGTCGCAGACGCCCTTTTCAGGTCTTGAGCGCAAATGTCCGGTACGCATTTTTTGCACGTTTGCATCCGGAAAACCCTTTCGAGTCGCGGTAAGCGGCGAAAAGGGGGCTGCCGAAGCGTTCGGCCGCATACCCGAAGCGGCGAAAAGCGCGCCGCTGGATAAACAGGCGCTTGAAAAAAATCTTTTGAAGCTGGGCGGCACCCCCTATACGGCCAAATCAGCCGATATTGAATTTGAAGAGGGACTGATTCTGCGAATCGGCGAAATCAACGCCGTTCGGCGGGAGGCGCTTGCGCGCTACGCCGCGCTCGGCGAGCGGGCGCATGTCGTTCAGGGCGATTTTTCCGGGCGCGCACGCGCGGAATTTGCCCCGCTTCTGCCCACTGCGCTTGTGATGCGCGCGAAAAATCTGCCCTCCGACCCAAAGTTTTACGAATACTTTGAAACCGTCTTTCTGCCGCTTGCCGAATTTTCACCCGCCCTTTTTCCGCGCGTGCGCGGCGTACAGCTGCCGGGCGTGGTTCCCGACGACGAGTATGCCGGGGTTCTTCAGGCGCTGCGCGCGGCGCGCGCGGCGGGCGCCGATTGGGCGCTTGTCGGCAACTACGGCCATCTTGCGCTGGCGAGAGAAGCCGGATTTCAAAAAATCTGCGGCGATTTCAGACTGAATATTACAAACGGTTTTTCCGCCGATTTTGCAAAGGAAAACGGCTTTTCCTCGCTGATCCTGTCCCCGGAACTAAGCCTTGCGCAGGCGCGGGACGTCGGCGGGCGAAGCCGGATTATCGTATACGGCCGCGTGCCGCTGATGCTGCTTGAAAAATGCGTAGTCCGCGAGGTCGCGGACTGCGGCGTATGCGGCGCCGACCGTGCGGCGCTCACCGACCGGCGGGGCGTGCGCTTCCCGATTCTGCGCGAACCGCCGCACCGCAACATTCTGTTCAACAGCGTGCCGGTCTATATGGCGGACAAACCGGTCGCCTGCGGCGGACACTTCATTTTTTCCACGGAGAGCGCGAAGGAAACCCTTGAAGTTGTCCGCGCATACCGGGAAAAGCTGCCCCATTCGGGCAATATAAGGAGAATCAGAGAAAAATGACCCCAAAACTGTATCTTGCCTCCAATTCGCCGCGCCGCCGAGAGATACTCGATCGGATGCGGCTGTCCTATACAGTCTTTACCGCCGACGCGGACGAGCAGCTCGCAGACGATGTTCCGGAAGAACAGGCCTGCGAATTTCTCGCCGTGCGCAAGGCTATGGCCGCACGCGGCGGCCTCTGCGCCGCCGGAAGATTCGGCGATGACACGCTGCTGCTTGCGGCCGATACGCTGGTTTTCGCAGACGGACGGCCGCTCGGCAAGCCAAAAGACGCGGACGAAGCCCTTCGTATGCTGCTTTCGCTGCGCGGCCGCGGACACACGGTGCGCACCGGCGTCTGCCTCCTGCGCGGCGCGCGCTCCTTTTCGACGACCAACAGCGCGGTCGTGCGGATGCGCGATTTTTCAGAGGCGGAAGCCGCGGCCTATGTCCGCACGGGCGAACCGCTCGACAAGGCCGGCGCATACGGCGTCCAGGGCGTCGGATCGGTGCTCATTGAGCGGATCGAGGGCGATTTCTTTACAGTGATGGGTCTGCCGCCGAGCGGCGTGTACCGCCTGCTCGCGACGGCGGGAATTTCTTATTTCGACCGGATACAGGAGGGCGTATGAAACTTGGCGTATCGAAGTTCAGAGTCTCAAATAACATCGGCGTGGATCTCGGCACCTCCAATACCCTGATCTGCCTTGCCGGACGCGGTATCGCGCTGCACGAACCCTCGGTGGCGGCGGTCAACAGCCGCACGATGGCGGCCGTGGAGGTGGGCGACGCGGCAAGCCTGATGGTGGGCAAAACCGCGGGCGAGCTTCAGGCCTTTCATCCAATCCGGGACGGCGTCATCGCCGACTACGACGTGGCGGTCGCCATGCTGCGGAAATTCATCCGCAAGGTCGCGGGGCCGATTTTGTTCAACCGCCCGAAAGTCGCCATGTGCGTCCCGCACGAGATCACCGGCGTTGACCGGCGCGCATTCGAGGACGCGGCTATGGAGTCGGGCGCGCGGAGCGTAACGCTGATCGAAAAGCCGGTCGCCGCCGCCATCGGCGCAGGCGTCAAAATCGGCGCGCCGCGCGGCAGCTTTATCATCGACATCGGCGGCGGAACAACCGAGGTCGCCTCGATCAGCCTCGGCGCGATTGTGACCTCCGGCTCCATCCGCATTGCGGGCAACCGGTTAGACGACGCCATTATGCTCTACATTAAGCGGCGCTACAATGTCTCCATCAGCCCGAAAACCGCCGAAGTGCTCAAACAGCGCATCGGATCGGTGCACCCGCAGACCGACGCGGGTATGCTCGAAATCCGGGGCAAGAATCTCACAAGCGGTCTGCCCGTCACGCTGAACGTGACCTCCGGCGAGGTCCGCGAGGCTATGAGCGACCAAATCGAACAGATCATCGACTGCGTGCGCGCGGTGCTGGAGAAAACGCCGCCTGAAATCTGCGCCGACATTTACGACCGGGGCGTGATTTTGACCGGCGGATGCGCCAATCTGCGCGGTCTGCCGATCTTGCTGTCCCAGATCACCGGCGTGCGGGTCACCGTGGCCGAAAAGCCGTTTCAAACTGTGGCGATCGGCCTCGGACGCTTTGTGGAACATCCGGAAAACTTTCCGTATTTGATGCAGTACCGCGCAAAATAACCGGGCGCTTCCGGAAAAACATGCAGGAGAAACGGAATGGGTAATTTTTTCAGAAGCCGGGTTTTTGCGGCCATGCTGACCCTGTTTATCATTTTGGCCGGAATCCCGACGATCCTCTGTTCGATGGGACAGGGGGATTTTGTCAAGGACACGCTGATGAGCGTTGTCACGCCCTTTATGCGGGGCGCTGCGTTTGTCGGGGAGTCGCTTCGCGGGTTCAGCGAATATTTTACCGAATTTGACCGCTTAAAGGCCGAAAACGAAGCGCTTGCCGAGCGGGTTTCCGAACTGGAGGAGCAGATTTACAACGCGCAGCTGCTGGAGGATGAAAACGAGTGGATGCGCGCCTACCTCGGCGTCAAGCGCGCGCACACCGATTTTGTGCTGTGCGACGCCGATCTGATCGGCAGCGATTCGGGCCGCTATATTTCCGCTTTCACGCTCGACCGCGGCACAAGTTCGGGGATCGCCGCCGGAATGCCGGTGATTACCGATGCGGGCGTGGTCGGCCGTGTAACCGAAGTCGGACTCACGTTTTGCCGAGTGTCCACCATTATCAATTACGACTCGTCTATAGGCGCGTACGTCGAGCGCAGCGGCGAGGTCGGCCTTGTATGCGGAGATTTCGAGCGGCGTTCGGACGGAACCTGCCTGCTCCGCTATCTACCCTTTGATGCGGACGTCGAGGTCGGCGACAAAATTTATTCAAGCGGACTCGGAAGCGTGTATCCGCGCGGCCTTTATATCGGCGAGGTTGCGGAAGTCACCGGCGACAGCTACGACCATACGAAAATCGCAGTCGTCCGCCCTGCCGCAGATCTCTCCTCGATCTCGAGGGTAATGATCCTGACCGACTACACGGTCTATACGGAGGCGGGGCATGAGGATTAACATCCGAAAGCAAACATTGGTCAAATCCCTCTGCTATTCGCTGCTCTTTTTCGCGCTGCTCCTGTTTTCCGAATCCTTTCTGCCCGCGCTCTGTCCAAGCTTTGCCGCGCCCTGGCTTCTGCCCGGCGCGCTGGCCGCGCTCGCGCTCTTTGAGGACGAACGCTACGCAGGGCTTTTTGCGGTTATCTTCGGCGTTCTTGAGGAATGTATGAGCCGGGGCGGCCGCACGGTGTTCCCGCTCCTCTATGTTTCGTTCGCCCTGCTTTGCGCCTATCTGTACTCACACGTTTTTGTGCGGAATTTTCTTTCCTGGTTTTGTTATACGACCGCCGGCCTTGCGCTCTGCGCCCTCGCCGAACTCTTTTATCTCGTCGCGCGCTGGGATTTACCGGCGCATATGCTCTTGCAGGAAGTGCTGCCTGTGTTTCTGACCTCGCTTCCCCTCTCCCTTTTGCTCTACCCGATTTTTTCCAAAATCAAAAAGAAGACCACCCGCGAGGGGTACGCATAAAGCGCCGGGGTATGCGAGCCGCTTATCGAAGCGGAAAGCCGCATAGCCGCTGACTACCCGTGCGCAAGCCGTTTTTCCCATGTATTTTGCTTTGAAAGGAGGCGCTTTTCCATGAAAAAACTGCACACTACCCTGCGGATTACGATTCCCGGCGCGCTTTTTCTGGGAATCTGCGCCGCCTATCTGATTATCCTGATTAACATTCAAATCACCGGTCAGGACTACTATACGATCATCAAAGAGGAAACGCACACCCGCTATGTTTCCATTGAAGCGGCGCGCGGCGAAATCTATGACCGAAACGGCCTGCCGCTGGTCATCAACACCGAGGCGTACAACGTCAGCCTGGAATACGGCGCGATGCCGAAGAGCAAGGCCGACTTCAACGACGTGATTCTGCGCACGGTATCGGCCGTGCGGGAAAGCGGGGGCGAAGATTGCCTGACCGGACAGAATTTTCCGTTTACGGGCTTTTATCCCGACTATGCGCCAAACGAGGAATTTCTCAACGCCGGTTCCAACCGGACAAAATTTGAAGCGCTGCTCGCGCGGCTGGAACTGCCCGCCGACGTCGGCTGCACGGAACTGCTCGACTTTCTCAAATTCCGATACGGCCTCACCGATAAAGAGGGGAACGACTCCGGTCTGTACACCGCCGACGAAGCCGATCTTCTGCTGCGCATCCGCTACGACATGGAATACCTGCAATTCAGCCGGGTGCAGCCCTATACGATAGCCGAGCGCGTAGACATTCGGACGCTCACCTATGTCAAGGAGCTTGCCATCGGACAGGTTCTCATTACCGAGGAAGCCGCGCGCACCTATGTATACGACGGATACGCCTCGCACATTCTCGGCCGGATCGGCAAAATTCCGTCGGAGCGCGCGGAGGAATACGCGGCGCTCGGCTACAGCGGGGACGCATATGTCGGCATTTCGGGCGCGGAACAGGTGTATGAGGAATATCTGCGCGGTATCGACGGCATTTTGGCCATTGAAGAGGATCAATACGGCAACATCCTTTCCGAAACGGTCACCAAAGAGCCGGTTGCCGGAAAAGACGTTTACCTGACCATCGACATCAACCTGCAAATGACGGCGGAGAACGCGCTCTGCGACAACATTGCGCTGATCCGCGAAACGGCCGCGGCCAGCGGCGACGAACATAACGGCGAGGACGCAAACTCCGGCGCGGCCGTCGCCGTAGACCCGGACACGGGCGAGGTACTGGCAATTGCCTCATATCCCACTTTTTCCCTGGCCAAATTCCAGGAGGAATATGCAAAAACCAGCAACGACCCGCTCCGTCCGCATTACAACCGCGCGCTCTTTGGCCTGTATGAACCCGGCTCCACCTTTAAGCCCGGCGTTGCGGCCGCCGCGCTCAACGAAGGCGTCATCTCTTCCAATACGGTTATCGTAGACCGCGGCGCATACGATTATTATGACACCTATCAGCCCCGCTGCTGGATTTATCTGCGCTTCGGCTACACGCACGGCCCGCAGAACGTCACCCAGGCGATTCAAAATTCCTGCAACTATTTCTTTTACGAGGTCGGACGCCTGCTCGGCATCGAAAAAATGAACGAATACTGCCGCATGTACGGCCTCGGCGTGCCGACCGGCATCGAATTCGGCGAATCGACCGGCACGCTTGCCGGACCCGAATACAGCGAAAGCATGGGCAAAATCTGGAATCCGGGAGACACGCTTCAGGCGGCGATTGGCCAGTCGGACAACACGTTTACGCCGCTGCAAATGGCCGTTTATACCGCTACCCTTGCAAACGGCGGCACGCGCTACCGCGCGCATATGCTGCACGAGGTTCACAGCTTTCCGGACGGCGGAGTCGTCGCAAAGAGCGACCCCGAGGCGCTCTGTCAAATCGAATTTAAGGCGGGCGTGCTCGCCACCGTGAAAAACGCGATGAAAAACGTGGTGGAAAACGGTTCGGCCGCGCGGATTTTCCGCAACTACGACCTGACGGTCGGCGGCAAAACCGGTACGGCGCAGGTCGGCTCCGACCGAAGCGACAACGCGACTTTTATCGGCTTTGCTCCATATGAGGAACCGAAAATAGCCGTTTCGGTCGTGATCGAACAGGGGGCGAACGGCACGGACGCCGCGTACACCGCCAAAGCCATTTTTGACGCTTATATCAAGGGACAAACCTATGTTCCAATGGCAGACAGGGAGGAAAACCATGCAGAATAAAGAACTGGCCGCGCGCGCGGCCGCCGCGCTTGAGGCGCTCTACCCGGACGCCGCCTGCTCGCTCGAATACGCGGGCGAACCCTGGAAGCTTTTGATTATGGCGCGGCTCTCCGCCCAGTGCACCGACGCGCGCGTCAACATCGTATCCGAAGATTTGTTCCGCAAATATCCCACGCTCGCCTCCGTGGCGGAAAGCGAGCTTTCCGAGCTTGAGGAGGCCGTCAAACCCTGCGGACTGTATAAAACCAAGGCAAAAAGCATCCGCGAGACCGCCGGGATTCTGATGCGCGATTTCGGCGGGCGTGTGCCGGACACCATGGACGCGCTGCTTTCCCTGCCCGGCGTCGGACGCAAAATCGCCAATCTGATGCTCGGCGACGTGTTCGGACAGCCGAATATCGTCACCGATACCCACTGCATCCGCATCTGCGGCCGGCTCGGCTTTTATCCGGAAAGCGAAAAGAATCCGGCGAAGATCGAAAAAATTTTAGACGGATGCGTGGAAAAGCCGATCCAGTCGGATTTCTGCCACCGTCTGGTGCTGTTCGGGCGGGATATTTGCACGGCGCGCGGTCCGCGCTGCGCCGACTGTCCGCTCAGCGAATTTTGCAAACACAATTCTGCAAAAAAATAGATTGCATTTATCCGCGCGCCGCGATATAATAATATAATAAAAAAACAGCCGCAAAACGGTTTTACAGAAATAGAAATTCAATGTACTGTGAGGAAAATCATATGCAGAGAACAGAAATTCGCAGCATTTTTCAAAATCCCGACAGCGCAGCCAGGCAGGAAATCACGGTTTGCGGATGGGCGCGTTCCATCCGGGCAAGCAACGCGTTCGGCTTTATCGAACTGAACGACGGAAGCTGTTTCGGCAATCTGCAAATTGTATTTGAAGCGGACAAAATCGAAAATTACGCCGAAATCGCACGGCAGAACGTGGGCGCCGCGCTGGAAGCGACCGGTACGCTCGTGCTGACGCCGGGCGCAAAGCAGCCCTTTGAACTCAAGGCCGCTTCGGTGCGCGTGGAGGGCGTTTCTCTGCCCGACTATCCGCTGCAAAAGAAAAAACACTCGTTTGAATTTCTGCGCACCATCGCGCATCTGCGCCCGCGCGCCAACACGTTCAACGCTGTATTCCGCGTGCGGAGCGAATGCGCCTATGCGATCCACAATTTCTTCCATGAGCGCGGCTTTGTCTATGTCAACACGCCGATCATTACGACCTCCGACTGCGAGGGCGCGGGCGAGATGTTCCGGGTGACCGCGCTGGATATGAACGATCTGCCGACGCTCCCGGACGGAACCGTCGATTTTTCGCAGGATTTCTTCGGCAAAAAAACCAGTCTGACCGTGTCCGGCCAACTCAACGCCGAATGCTTTGCACTCGCGTTCGGAAACGTCTACACGTTCGGTCCGACTTTCCGCGCCGAGCGCTCCAATACGGGGCGACATGCGGCGGAATTCTGGATGATGGAACCGGAGATGGCCTTTGCCGATCTGAACGACGACATGGAGCTTGCCGAGGCCATGATAAAATCGGTCGTCCGTCATGTGATGGCGTCCTGCCCTGCCGAGCTTGAATTTTTCAACAAATTCTTCGATCAGACGCTGCTTTTGCGTCTGCAAAACCTGGTAGAAAACGATTTCGCGCGCGTCAGCTATACCGAAGCGATCCGCATTCTTGAAGAAAGCGGCCACGCCTTTGAATATCCGGTTTCGTTCGGTATCGACCTCCAGACCGAGCATGAGCGCTGGCTGACCGAAAAGGTATTCGGCAAGCCGGTGTTTGTCACCGACTATCCGAAAGAGATCAAGGCTTTCTACATGCGGCAGAACGACGACGGAAAAACCGTCGCCGCCATGGACATGTTGGTTCCGGGCGTCGGCGAACTGATCGGCGGTTCTCAGCGCGAAGAGCGCATGGATCGCCTGACCGAGGCAATGGCGCGCTTCGGCCTTTCCGAGGCGGATTATAAATGGTATTTGGATCTGCGCCGCTACGGCAGCGCAAAGCACGCGGGATTTGGCCTCGGTTTTGAGCGCCTCGTGATGTACCTGACCGGCGTATCCAACATCCGGGACGTGGAAGCTTTCCCGCGCACGACCGGCTCCGCCGAATTTTAAGCCGGGTTTACGGTTCAACCGACCCCATAAGGAGATTTTTGTTATATGAAGTATTCCGAACGCTCAACAGAAGAAAAAAAAGAACTGCTGAAACGCGCGCAGATCGAATTTGACTGTCTGTGCAAGCTCAAGCTTTCGCTCGACCTCTCGCGCGGCAAGCCGATCACCGAGCAGCTCGATTTGTCCGACGCGCTTTTGACCTCGATCACCGGCGAACACGGCGATTACATCGGCGAGCGCGGCTTTGATTACCGCAACTATGGTCTGCTCGACGGGATTCCGGAAGCGAAGCGGCTGTTTTCACAGCTGCTCGACATCCCGAGTGAAAATCTGTTCGTCGGCGGCAACTCCAGCCTGAATATGATCTACGACGCGCTCACCCGCCTGATGCTGCACGGCGCGCCCGGCGTAGACATTCCCTGGTGCAAATACGACCGCGTCAAATTCATCTGTCCCGCGCCCGGCTACGACCGGCACTTCGCTATGCTCGAAACGCTCGGCATCGAGATGATTACAGTCGAATATCTCGAAAACGGCCTGCTCGACATTGACCGCGTGGAAGCGCTTGCGCGCGATCCCGAAGTACACGGCATGATCTGCGTGCCGAAATACTCCAATCCGACCGGCGCGACGTATCCGCGCGACGTCGTGCGCCGTCTGGCCAAGATGGAGTGCGCCGCGCCCGACTTCCGCATTGTGTGGGACAACGCCTATGTGGTGCACGACATCTACACTGAGGAGCATTTGGCCAATATCTTTGAGTTCGGACGCCGCTACGGCACCGAGGATCGGATTCTGTATTTTGCCTCGACCTCCAAGATCACATTCCCGGGTTCAGGAGTCGCGGTCATGGCGCTGAGCGAAACCAATATGGCACAGGCCAAAAAGCTCATCGGCATTCAGACCATCAGCTTCGACAAGCTCAATCAGCTTCGGCACGTCCGTTTCCTGAAAGACGCCGCGCATGTGCATGAACTCATGAAACAACATGCAGAGATCATTCGGCCAAAGTTCGATATTGTGTTTGAATCGCTGGAAGCCGAACTCGGCGGACTGGGCATCGCAAGCTGGACAAAGCCGAACGGCGGCTATTTCATCAGCCTGACGCTGCTTGACGGCTGCGCAAAGCGCGTCTGGAATCTGATGAAGCAGGCCGGCGTAGTTTTGACCGCCGCGGGCGCGACCTATCCGTACGGAAAGGATCCGCGCGACGCGAATCTGCGTCTTGCGCCGACCTATTCGCCCGCGCACGAGCTTGAAGTCTGCATTCAGGCGCTGTCCGCGTGCGTCCGCCTGGCGTCGCTCGAAAAAATGCTCGCCGACGAAGCGTAAGGCCGCGAATCTGCCTACATAAAACCGCGCCCGAAGCGAAACACTTTCGCTTCGGGGCGCTTTTTAGACAGTACAGGCTTTGAAGCCGCACGCTGTATTGGCCGCTTCGATTTCTTTGCGCCGGACGGCAATGAACGGCAGGCGGAAGTATCTGCCGATATGCAGCATGAGACTTGACAAAAAACCTTTTTTTGTATATAACGAAATGAAGATGTCCCCCGCCTCAAAGGCGGCGGGTTCCACTTCATTTTTTCAGCGGGCGTACAATCCCGTTGAAAACGTTGAATCACGGGGCAAAGCCCCCTATTGAATTAAGCTCTACGGTCGGAGGATCTGCAAACAGGATCTGTAAGGTTGGATAAGACGCGGAAACACCCATTTTATCCGGCCTTTTGTTTTATTCTTTTTTTCATGGGAATACTCTATTCAAAGAGCGTTTTCTATAAGGAGGCGCGCCGTGCGTACACAGTCTGTTTATGAAAAACCCATAGAACTGCATACTGTTCTCAAATTTACGCTGCCTACCATGCTGATGATGGCGTTTACCTCGCTGTATACGCTGGTAGACGGCGTTGTCGTCTCGCGCTTTGTGGGAACGGACGCCCTCTCCGCGATCAACATCGTCTTTCCGCTGATTACCATGATAAGCGGCGTCGGCTTTATGTTCAGCACAGGCGGTACGGCCATCGCCGCCAAGCGCATGGGCGAGGGCAGACAGGCCGACGCCAATTCTTTCTTTACCCTGCTGGCGCTTGCGACCGGCGCGGTCAGTCTCCTGCTCTCTGCCGGAACGCTTGCGCTCGGCGACGAACTCTATTATCTGCTCGGCGCGGACGATTCGCTGCTCGACTACTGCGTGCAGTACGGTCGAATCATGCTGCTCGGCAACGCCGTCTCCATGCTGCAAATTTTGTTTCAAAGCTTTCTGATTGCCGCCGACCGACCGCGGCTCGGACTGATTTTGACCGTTTTGTGCGGGCTTTGCAATATGATATTGGACGTGCTTTTCGTCCATACGCTCGACATGGGCATTGCGGGCGCGGCTGCCGCAACCATTACCAGCGCGGCTGTCGGCTGTGTGTTCCCGATTTTTTACTTTATGTCCGGAAGGACGGCTCTGCGCTTTTCCCGCCCGGTATTCGACGGACGGGCGCTGCTCTTTGCCATGGCCAACGGCTCCTCCGAGATGGTTTCCAATCTGGCAAGCTCGGTGACAACATTTCTCTACAACATACAGATGCTCCGGCTTGCGGGCAACGCGGGCGTTGCGGCGATCACGGCCGTTTTGTACTCGCAGTTTTTGTTTTCCTCTTTGCTGATCGGGTTCACGACCGGATGCGCGCCGCTGGTCAGCTTCCACTACGGCGCCGGGAACCGGGAAAAGCTGCGCGCGCTGTTCCGCCTCTGTCTGCGGATCGTCTTTACGGTTTCGGGCGCGATGTTCCTTTTGGCCGAGCTTTCGGCGGAAAGCGCAATCGGCGTCTTTGCCGGAAACGACGCCGCCATGGCCGAAATCGGCGTCCGAGGCTTTCGCATATTCTCCGTTTCCTATTTGCTTTGCGGATTGAATATTTTTGCCTCCGGTTTTTTCACCGCGCTCTGTAACGGGAAAGTTTCCGCGGGCATTTCGGTACTGCGCACCTTTTTGCTGCAGGTGGGCGCGATTCTGCTGCTGCCGCTGATTTTTAAAGTGGACGGCGTATTTGCCGCAATCCCCGTGGCCGAGCTTTTGACCGCTTTTATATCGGCGGCGCTCTTCGCCCGCTTCAGACGGCGGTACGGATACTGAAAAAAAGCGTCGGGAAACAAAGTTTCCCGACGCTTTTTTCTTTATTCCCCAGAGGGAGCAAAACGCGATTCATACTGAGACACAGGCTCTCCGAACACCGGCATTCCGCTCTCGTCAAAACCGAACTTCTGCACATGCAGATACCGCTCGCCTTTTTCGGTCGTGCGCGCATGGTAGGCTAACCAATATTCGGCGCCGTCGGGCGACAGAAATACCGAGCAGTGCCCGGGCGCGTAAACATTGTTTCCGGCGGTGAACATGACCTTGTCATATTTTGTCCAGCTGGCTTTGGAGAGAATATCGGTCCCGGTAAACTCCAAAAGACCAAGACAATAGTAGGGTGAAGTCACATTGTTTGCGCTGTACACAAGGAACAGGCGTCCGTCATGCTCAAAGGTGTACGGCCCCTCGTTTACTTTGCCGTCTTTCGTTTCAAAATCAAAGGTCGCGCTGGACAGAACCGATATTCGCTTGGGATCAATTGTCCAGGGGTTTTCAAGTCTTGCGATGGTGATTACGTTGCCGTTTAAAATGCGCGCGCAGGTCACGTAATTTTCTCCCTGATAGGTGAACACATGCGCGTCGATGGCCCAGAGCGTATCGTTTAAAAAGCCTTTAAAAATATAGTCGCCGTATGGGTCGTCGCCGACGGCCTCAAGACAGAACAGACGAATGGATTTCGCCGGTTTGCCGCTCCCTTTTTCGGAAAGATCGGTCGCGCCGCTGGCGTAGATATACCATTTGCCGTCTACTTTTACGATCTCAGGCGCGTACAGCTTATGCTTGATCTCGCCCGTGTCGCTGGCCACATAAACGTCCTTGCCCTCGGCCGTGCGCAATTCGGCCAGTGTTTTTGCCCGGTAGAGCGTCACGCGGTCGTTTTTCGGCGAGGAGTACACCGCATAGTAGTACGCCGTTTCATGGTCGTATATGATGCAGGGGTCGCCGCCCGGAGTGGCTGTGCGCAGCGGATTTTGAATAAAGTCACGCATCTTTGAATCCTCATCTGTCAAATCAATTCCCACTTTGCCCTCGATATATTCTTCCGCAAAATACTGGCAAAGACGGCGCAAAACCGTATTGGAAGCGCCTCGCAGACAGACCGAGGTTCCCTCGATCAAAAGGGCGGCTTCTGTCCCGGTGAGCGAACCGGCTTTCCGGCTGATCGCGCGCGTGGTATCGCCGATGACGATTTCATTGGCCGCCGCGGGCGCGGAGTCGTCTATAACCGGCAGCTCTGTGCCGTATGCTTCTTTTACGGCGTCGGCCAAATCCCTGGCGGCAATTGTCTCAATCGCGTTCGCGCCGGCGCCGACGACAATGGTATATTCCGTGATTGGCGCCCCGCCGATGCGCAGACCGCCGGCTGAAGTTTCAGCCAAAACCGCAGCCATCGCCTGCGCGTCCACAGCGCCTGCCTGAACCAGCCGGTCGCAAAGCCTGTCCCCGGATTTCGGCGCAGCGGTCAGCGCGCGGTAGCAGATCTGAAATGCGTCCCCGCGGCAAAAAGTCGCGCCCGGCGCGCTGTTTTCGGTCAGTCCCGCAGTCTTGGCGAGCGTGAACGGATCGCTCCACACAAAGTCTCCGCCGCCGTCGTTTGCATCCTCATACCCAAGCACGCGCAGAATGCTCGTCAGAAACGCCGCTTCCGTGATGCCTGCATCCGTGCCGAAGCGGGTTTTGTCAATCCCCTGCGCAATGCCGTTCGTATAGACGTATCCCACATACGGCGCCGCCCATGCGGGCACGTCCGAAAACGGATGCGCAAAACTTCCCTCCAAAGCCTCGGCCTCCGCGCCGAGAAAGCGCACTACAAGCGCCATGGCCTGCGCGCGCGTCAAACTGTCCTCCAGCGCAAAATTCACGCCGCCGTCCGCCGCGGCATAGCCCTGCACAAGTCCGAGCTTGTACAGCGCCTCGGCGCTCGACCTGGAAGCGTCCGCCGCAGCGGAAGCCGGCAGCGCGCTGAATAAAATCAAAAATGCCAGAAATACAGAAATAATTTGGATTGGTTTTTTCATAAACACCCTCCATGCTAAGAAATTCTATATTATCAATATACACGAAATTTGACAAATAGTAAATACAAATTCAAAGACTTCTTGTATAATAAATATAATTGTTTGATTCCCAAAAGGCGCGGGCTTGCGGTACAAAGGACGCGCGTGCATAAGAGCCCCGGAAAGCCCATTTTTTTATATGCGCCCTGCTTTTCCGCAATATAAAAAGGCCGTCCGCAGACGGCCTTTCTAAAAAGGAGGAAAAGAGCATAGCCCCGGCAACAGAAAAAATTACAGAAATACGGAGCCCTGCGCAGTCAGTGCGACAAACAGCAAAACGGCGGCAGCCGCGACAAAAAACGACCAAGACGGTTTCACGAGTTTCATATTGTCCTCCCATGCGTTTGTTTCTATTCTTTAGTCGAATCCGCAAAACAAAATCCTCACCGGCAAGCCCGAATTTTTCCAAAACGCTTTTCCATCTGCCTTTTCTGCGCTTAAGCGCGCCCATAGAAAGCAATTGCCGGAGGCATACGTATGCCTCCGGCAATTGCTTTTCTTTTACCGTACAAGTCCCGGCGCGCGCCGCCGTCCCGGAACGCATAGATTCAATCGCTTTGACGCCGCTCCGCAAAGCAGGACGCGGCGGTTCGGTTTGTTTTCCGAAAAATCAGAACATGCCGCGCAGAATCAAAAGCACGTCCTGCTCATTCACTCTGCCGTCCCGGTTCAGATCCGCATGTACAGGGTCAAAGCCGTCCGGCGTGCTGCCCGCAACATAGCGCAGCGTGCGAAAAATATCGGCAAAGGAAACCTGCCCGTCGCCGGTCACGTCGCCGGGCGCGCGGTTGCTCACATACCGCATCTCATCATCCACCCGCTCGGGTCGCGGATTTTCCGCGATTCCGGTATCTGCAAATCCGGAAATGCGTCTGCTAAGCGGCATCGCGTTCATCTGAATCGTAAACTCGGTATCCACCGGCTTCGGGTCGTCGATATGCGGCATTCCGTCCGACCAGGTCACATTCTGCATGTACATGCGGCGCATGGTATAGGCGGAATAGTGATAGGTTTTCGCGTGATAGACCGCGATCGTGTCCTTTCCGTCCGGGGAGACGGTCATGACCATCGCCCCCGGCGAATACACGCCGCTGTCATAATCGACAAACTGGAAAGCCTCCGGGAACTTTTCCCAGAGCGACGCATCCAGGAGCGAATCCGACTGGGTTCCGTTGAACCGCATCAGTCCGGTACAGTATTCGTCGGTGCGGGTATGTCCGGCCGCGAAAATCAGCCAGAGCGTGCCGTCCGGTCCGTAGAACGGATACGGCCCCTCCATCAGATTTTTCTCATAATCGTACATCGGAGAGGAGAAAACGACCTGCTTTGAAGCCATTGTATAGGGATTGGACATTTCGCAGACGCGCAGGCGCTGGATATGCGTCGGCGCAATGTCCGCCGCCGTATAAAAGCCGCTGCAGAACATATAGAGCTTGCCGCCATGCTCAATAAGCCGCTGCGAGAGATAGGAATACACGCTCGTATCAAGATTCTTCATGCAGCCGATCATCGTATAACTGCCGGTCGGATCGTCGGGCTGTCCCTCCCAGACATACGGCAGGCGGTAATTCGCGCCCGTTTCCGCATCCAGGCCGGTCTGCGCGGCGGCATAGACATACCATCTGCCATCCAAATGATACAGCTGAGGCGCCCAGAGCGCGGTGATTTCCTGTCCCTCCGCCGCGTCGGCCTGCCCCCAGACGAGCACCGGCTCTACCTTGCCGATGTCGCACAGATTGGCCGCCTTTGCAATCCAGATAGCCGGTTTGGATTTATAATTCTTTGAAAACGTGTAGTAATACCAGCCGTCGGCAAATACCACAGACGGGTCGGCATAGCCCGCAATCGGATTCTGATAGGTTATCGTACCCTCAAATGTCGCGTCGGTCTTTACCCTTGCGCCGAGATTCAATCTGCTCTTCGGATTTCCGGCGGCGCCGGTTCCGCGGATTTGGCCAATCCGGCTGAAGTCGCCCTTTTGCAGATCGAGCGTAAAGCTGCCGTTCAGCGTCGGCGCGCCGCCCTGCGTAAGAAGCACATCCCCGCGCAAAGCGCCGCCAAGCACCACTGCGCAAATGTCGCCCGTTTGAATCACATCCGCGCCGGGCAAACCGTAAATCGAACAGTCGATCTCGCCGCCCGTAATCAGAAGACTCGAATCGCCGGTGAGGTGATTCTGGCCGCTGATATAGACACCGCCGGTGATTCTGCCGCCGTCAATGCGGAGATCCGTGCTGCCCGTGAGCTTGAATCCGGCCGGCGTAGCGGAATATGCGCCGCCCGAAACCACGCCCCAGGTACCGCTTTGAATCACCACTTTCGTGTCGGCCTTGAGGATTTTGCGCAGCGTGTGTGATCCGCCGGCAATCGCCGGATATTTCTCCACGCGCTTGCTTTCAAACAGGCTGCACTGCATATCCTCGCCGACGGTCAGCGGATTTCCCTCGGCGGAAATGCAGGTGGCGTTCGTCGCTGCAACGACATGCAGCCCGTATAAAACCGTCTCGCCGGACAGGCGCAGTTCATCCCAGAGTTCAAGATACGCATCCGACAGTCCGCGGTAGTCAATACCCATGTGCATACTGGTGACGGTCGTTTTTTTGTCGATTTTCGGAAGCGTCAGTCCGCCGCGCAGCGTCAGAGGCCCGCAGATGACGACCGTTTTACCGTCCGAGGCTTCCACGGCCGCTTTGAGGTCGCCCAAAGGCGAGAGCGGCGAGCTTCCGTCTCCGGTGCCGCCATCGGCAACAAAAACAGCCTCGTTTGGCGCGTACCGCTTTTCCGCCGCGCTGTAGTCCAAAAGCGCCCTGGAGGAGAGCAGCCCCTCCGCCGCCGTTATGCCGAACACGCCGACCGAGCGGCCGGAAGGCGTTTTGGCCGCCGCGACCCTGCGGCTTTTCACCGTGCCGCCAAGCAGGGATACGGCGCCGCTGTCTCCGCCGGTGGAAAACGCATAAATGTCGCCGGTGACGGTTCCGGAGCGAACCACGACCGCGGCGTTTCCGCCCTCGGCCGCGACGATTTCACCGACGGAGCCTCCGTCGATCACCACAAATACCGTCTCACCCGCATTCGCGACGCCGCCCGAAATACCGGCAAATTCGCCGGATCTCACTGTGATTTTTCTCGTGCCGCCGCCCGATGTGGAAAGCGTAACGCCGCTGCCGCCGGCGACTCCCTCGCCCACCGTCAACGAGCCGGCGGCCGACAATGCGCCCTGTCCGGCAAGCTTGACCCCGTCAAGCGTCAGCGAACCCGCACAGGAGAGCGCGCCGTCAAGCGTCAGCGTAGCGCCGTAATCGACGCCGTTCCAGTTGTCGGTGATGCGCAGAACCTTGCCGTCCGCGGCGGAAAGCGCGGCGCCCGCCGCAGAAATATCGCCGCAGAGCACAACGACGCCGTTTTCGGCGGAAAGCGTCTTTTTCGCCGTGGCGGGCGACAGGCCGTCGGCCGCGTCGTCTCCGTCCCCTCGGACAAATACGACCGGATCAAAGCCGAGCACGCGCAGTCCCTGCTCATAGTAGGTATAGTCAATGTTCGGAATCGCGTTGCCGCGCACACACGCCGCGTCAAAGCCCTCAAAGCCCCTGGAAAACTCGCCGCCGGTCACCGTCAGGTAAAAATCGCCGTCAATCCAGGAAGCAACCTTGTCCTGCACGGCGCCGACCCGGCTGGCGCCCGAGAACGTACCGCCGGTGATTGTGATACGGAGGTTGCCGTTTCCGTAGTAGTTGTTGGAGACGGTCGAGTTGTACCCCGGACGGCCGACGCCGACCACGGCGCACTTGAAATCGCCGCCGTTTATACGAATCTCGGCGTCGCCGTCGAGCGCGTCAAAGCCGGTTGCGGCAATCACGCCGTTTTTCGTTGCGTCGGTGGTTCTCGACGTGAACGTGCCGCCGTTGATTTCAATGGTCACGCCGCCTATAGTTCCGACCGGCTGGGTTTCATCGTCGCGCATACTGCCGCCCCGGACATAGTTCCAGGTGCCGCTGTCAATGCGGATGGTATAGTCGTAATAGGTCATGCTCTCAGCCGTAACGCCGACCCGTCCGCCATAGGTGCCGCCCCAAATGGCAGGAGCGGAGGACAGGTAGGAGCAGGTCAGTCCCGCTCCGAACGTCACGCTGTTGCCCTGGCAGTAGATCACAGGTCCGCTGCTGTGAAAATTCAGCGTCAGATTTTCAAAAACAAGCTCGGATTTCAAATACACGTTGCCCGAAAAAATGATACCGGCCTTATTTTGCCTGACATAGTCCACGCCGCCGTACACGCCGGTTATCGTGGTCTTTCCCGCTGTGGCGCTGAGTTCCACGTCCGACCCGACAGTCAAGGGGCCGCAGACAACAATTGTACCGCCCTCCTTGCCGAGACGGATCAGCGCCACATTCAGCGATTTGAGCGCCTCCGCCGCGCTGGCGCCGGTATTTTTGTCGTTGCCGTTATCGCATACATAGAGAACCTGCTCCGCCGCCGCAGGCGTCAGCGCGCAGGTACAGAAACCAAGAACGGATAAAAGGAGAAATGCGCCGATTCTTTTAAAATTCATAGCTCTATCCTTTCCAAAATCCCGCCAAACGCCGAACCGGCGTTTGGCGGACAAAAAGAATCTTTTTTCAGTCAAGCGAAAAGTGCATTTTCGGCGTGCCTGGCCGAATCGGTCTGCCGCCGAAACCGCCGGACAAACACCGACGCCCGCGAACAAAGGGGCTTACATTATTTTCAATAAGGGGCTTTGCCCCGTCATTCAACGTTTTCAGCGGGAGCTTGTACGCCCGCTGAAAAAATGAAGTGAACCCACCGCCTTTGAGGCGGGGGACATCTTCATTTCGTTATACGTTTGTCCGCCGCAGCAATGCGGGTGAAAATGACACAGGCTTCACTGCGGATAATCTCATCGTCCGGACGGTAATTTCCCGTTCCCGAATCGCCGCCGACAATGCCCGCCTGATAAAGCTTTGTAACCGCCGCATAGCAATCCGTATTTTCGCCGACGTCCGGGCAGACGCCCGTGCGAACCGCCGCATACTCGCGCTCCGGCAGAATGGCCGCGAAAACGACCGCCATTTCGCCGCGCGTGATGTTTTGATTATAATCCGCAAACTGCGACGCGGTAATAATGCCCTTTTCCACACAGTAACTGACATAGGGCGCGTACCACGCTTCCCCCGCCGCCGCTGCCGGTACGCTTCCGCCAAAGTAAGCGGTGTGGATATTGGCGGCCGCCGTCAGCGCCTGCGCCACCGTAAACTTGCTGTCCGGCGAGAACGCCGTGCCGCTCGTGCCGTTTGCCAGCGCGTATTCATACGCAAGCGTCACATACGGATAGAACCATTTATCCGCCGTTACGTCGGCAAACTGATTTTCATAAGTGCGCACAGGCTTAAACGGGCTGACCGCGGGCAGTTTTCCGGTTGTGTCAAAGCCGTTTATACGCTGTGAAACCGGCATCGGATTCATCGCGACGCTATGCACCGTATCGACCGGCTGCGGATCGTCGATATGCGGGAAGCCGTTTTCGTCAAATGTGATCGGCTGCATATGCATACGGCGCATGGTAAACGCCGAATAGTGGTATTCTTTAGCGTGGTATACGCCGAAATATTCGCCGTCGGGCGCCCTTGTCACGACCATTGCGCCGGGCGAATAGACCAGATTGTCATAATCGGTAAACTGAAGCGGCTCGGAAAATTTCTCCCAGAGCGAGGATTTGAGCAGCGAGTCCTTTTCGCCGCCGTTGAAGCGGATGATACCGGTGCAGTACTCGTCGGTGCGCGTATGGCCGGCCGCGAAAATCATATAGAGCGTACCGTCCGGCCCGTAGAACGGGAACGGCCCCTCCATCAGATTCTTTTCGTAATCGTAAATCGGATCGGAAATCACCTGCATCGGCGTAGCCATCGTCAGCGGGTCGGAAAGCTCGCACATAAACAGCCGCTGCAGATGCTGATTAATCATGTCCTCAGGGCGGAAGCATCCGCTGCAGACCATGTACAGCTTGCCGCCGTGCTCAATAAGCCGCGGGGAAAGATAGGAGGTCACTGCCGTGTCGAGTCCCCGGAACGTCCCCATGTAGGTATAGCCGCCGATGGGATCCTGCGTTTTGGCTTTCCAGATCTGCGGAATGCGCACGTCATAGTTGCTGGTGCCGAGCGCCTCTTTGACGCCGCAGGTCGTATAGACATACCAGTCGCCGTCAAGGTAATACAGCTGCGGCGCCCAGACGCTGGTGATCTCCTGGCCGTCGTTCGACTCCGCCTGTCCCCAGACAAGCACCGGTTCGACCTTGCCAATATCGCACAGATTGGCCGCTTTGGCCATCCAGACGGCCGGTTTGGATTTGTAATCCTTTGCAAAAGTGTAATAATACCATCCGTCCGCGTACACAATGGACGGATCGGCAAAGCCCGCTATCGGGTTTTGATATTCGATCCTGCCCGAAAGCGCTCTGGTCAGATCGACGCCCTCGGCGATATGAACGGCGGAAGAACCGCCGCCCGCAAGACCGTCGGTACCGAGAATTGAGCTTGCGCGGCTGACGTCTGAACCGGCGATGTTCAGCGTATAGACGCCGCTGAAGGTCGGCGTTTTGTCCTGCGCCGCGCGGATGTCGCCCTCAAATGCGCTGCCCGCGGCATTGACCGTGATGTTGCCGGTATAGGAAAGCGCCTCGCCCGCCATGCCGAAGACCGAGCAGGCAAAGACGCCGCCCTCGGCATTCAGCACCGCGTTTCCGGTCAGGTTGTTGATACCGCCGACAATGCAGTCGTCGGTAAAGACGCCGCCGCGAACCGTCAGCGTAATATCTCCGGTCAGGCGGCGGGAGGCTGAAGCGTCCGGCTTCGTGCTAAACTGGCCGCCGCAAAGACTGCCCCATGTGCCGCTGCAGACAAGAATCTCCGGATTCTTTTTGAGGCTCGGCGCATTCACCGCCGACCCGGCAACAAGATCGGGATAGTCCTCGGTACGGTTGTCATAAAAAATTTCGCACCGGACGCCCTCGCCGACCGTTAAGCGGTTGCCCTCGGCGGAGATATAGGTATCGTTTGCCGCCGCGACGATTCTAATATCACGGATCTCGGTCTCGTCCGCAAGCGACAGGTATTTCCAAAGCTCAATCTGCGCGTCGTCCAGCACAGCATAGTCAAGGCCGCCGTAGAAAGAAGTGATCGTTACCTTGCCGCCTGTGTAGCGAAGCGTTTTTCCGTTTTGCGGCGCCACCTTGCCGCAAACGACGATGGTACCGCCGCCGCTGAGCTTCGCCGAAGCCTCGGTGACGTCGCCCATAGCATTGAGCGGCGAAGAGCCGTCGCCGTCTCCCCCGTCGCGGACAAAGACGACCGCGCCGTTTTCATAGAGCGACTGCGCGCCGCTCTCCGTAATCGAAGCCGTAACCGACGCGCCCCGGTTTTGCAGACTGTATTTCGCGACCGTGCCCGACTTAGAGGGCGCGACGGTTCCCGCTACAGTGCCGCCGAGCAGTTCTACGCCGCCGCTCGCAGGCGTGCCCGCCTCGGCTGCGTAGACCCCGTTTGTCACGTTTCCGCCGCGCACCGACGCCATGCAGCCGCCGCGCGTACCGGCGCCGCCGCCGTAAATCGTGCCGACGCTGCCGCCCTCAAACAGTACAAATGTGGACGCGCCGCTATCGGTCACGCCGCCGCCGCGAATTTCCGAAAAGCTGCCCGAACGCACGATAACGCCGTGCGTCCCGCTGCCCGCGCCGCCGTCAAGCGACACGGCGCCCGTGCAGATGAGATTCTGCCCGGCAAGCAGATCATGCCCCGCGGCGTTAAAGCCGCCGTTTCCGGCAATTGTCATCCCCTCAAGGCGCGTCTCGCCGCCGAGCGTGAGCGTGCCGTCAAGGATCAGCTTTGCTCCCTCCGCGCGGTAATCCTTTCCCGCCCACGCGCTGGTGATGCGGAGCGTTTTGGAATAGGCCGCTAACGTTTCGCCGCCGACCGGCGTATCGCCGCAGACGACGATCACGCCGCCCTCGCCATAGAGCGCCGCTGCCGCCGCGGAAAGCGTTTTCTTCGGCATATCCGCCGTTTTTCCGCTTGCCGCGTCATTGCCGCTACCGCTGACAAAAACAGTTCTCGCAAAGCCGGTCATCGGCTGGCTGATCGTCGGCGCGATGTCGGCAAACGCGGTTCCGCGCACGCACTGCGCGTCAAACCCGCCGAACGAAGCCGGAAAGTATCCGCCGCTGACCGTCAGATAAAAGTCGCCGCCGACATAGCTCGCCACGGTGTCATGCACCGCGCCGATTTTGGCGCCGGCGCGGAAATTGCCGCCGTTCACCGTGATATGTACGTCTCCCTTGACGTAGGCGTTGTTGGAGACGGTAGAATTATAGCCCGGGCGGCCGACGCCCATGACCGAGCAGTTAATCGTACCGCCGTTGATGATGATGTGGGCGTCCCCGTAGAGCGCATCAAAGCCCGACACGGCAATGATACCGTTTTTGTCCGGCGCCGTCGAGGTTGAGGTAAAGGTTCCGCCGTTAATGAGGATGGTAACGTCGCCTATGGTTCCGACCGGCTGCGTCTCGTCCGTGCGGAGACTGCCGCCGCGGACATACCAAAAGGTTCCGCTGTCGATCTGGATCGTATAGTCAAAGAAGTCCGCCATATGCGCGACCGTCAGTTTTGCACAGTCGGTTCCGCCCCAAATAGCCATCGGATTTTGCGCGTACTGGCAGGTAACGCCGCCGCCCATAGTCAAATCGTTGCCGCAACAAAAGATGTTGACGCCGTTTCCGGAGGTCAGTTTGATATTTTCAAACCGGGTCGGCCCGCCGAGAAACACACTGGTCTGAATGGAAAGACGCGCGCCTTTTGCGCCATAGTCCACACCGTCCCAGGTACTGGTAAAGGTGATGAGACTGTCGCGCTTCGGGAACGTGGCCAGTGCTGTGGAGTTGAGCGTCGTCGCGCCGCAGACGACAACGGTTCCGCCGTCCGCGCCCAGTTTTTGAAAGGCCTGCGCAAGCGTTTTTACCGGCTCGGCGTCCGAAAGACCGGAATTTTTTGGGTCTCCGGAATCACTGACAAAAACATACTTCTGCTCTGCCGCCGAAGAAAGAGAAAGCGCGGCGAACAGCAGAGCGGCGCAGAACAGAAGAAGGAAAATGCGTTTCAGTTTCATTTAGGGGAATCCTTTCCTTTCGGTTACAAACGGCGCGGTCAAAACCGTCCAGCCTATCAAAATCATGCGTGTGCGGCAAAGCACAAAGCAGCCCGGCCCTGTTCCCGCATAACCAAAGTCCCATAGTCGGCCGCAGGGAAATCACAACACATATTGACAGCGTGGGGCAGTTCTTCAAAACCGCGCCGTTTTTCAAAAAATTTTTCAGTATTGCATCGTACCGGCGGCGTATTTGCGCCGGGATCGCGTTTGCATCGGTATGGTTTTGCGCCAATGCCGCATTGCGTCAGCATCGCGCCTGTACCAATGCCATTTCAGCGGTTTTTGCGCCGAAAATCATGTTCCGAATGCGGAAAATCTACGCTTCCGGATTTATTTCGTAAGCGTCGCCGTGCTGGTCGCGCCGTCCCAGGCAACTGTAGCGCCGAGCGCTTCCGCTACGAAACGAACCGGCAGATAGGTTCTCGAATTCTCGATGAACGCAGGCGCGTCAAGCGGCTTCTCAACGCCGTTGACCGTCGCCGTATTTGCGCCGATTGTAATTTTAATCTCGGTCGTGCCGCTCGTGAGCGTCGCCGTGCTGGTATTGCCGTCCCAAGCCACTGCGGCTCCGAGGTTTTCGGCAACAAAGCGAACCGGAAGCATCGTGCGATCCTGACGGATGATCGGAGCGGCGTCAAGCGCTTTAGCAACACCGTTGACATAGCCGTTCATGTCGCCGATGGTCATTTTGATAACGGTACCGGGCTGACCGAAAGCGGTCACGGTGCCGAACGAATCGAGATATACATAGCTCTTCAGCCACTCGTCGGTGACGTTTTTCGCAGAGGAAAGGTCAAGCACAGTCGCGCCGTAGTTGAGGGCAACCGTACCAAACGCGCCGCCCGCCGTCAGGCCGTACCAAACAGCGTCCGAACCCCAGCCGGGCGCATTGAGCGTGAAATAATTTTCGGGAACCATATTTTCAGTGATCTTGACGTTCACATCGCAAGTATAGGTATGCTGCTCAGCGCCGCAGGCCGTGATAAACAGACCGACAGACCCGCCGTCGAGCGTGATGTTCGCCTTGCCGTTCGTTTCCGCCGCGGAGCCCCAGCGGTAGCATCCGAACACCTTTTTGACATCAGCCGTGCCGCCGATGGTCAGGTTAGCCGTGCCGGTATAGACCGCTTTTCCTTTTGCGCGGCCTACGTTTCTGCCAAGGCCGACAAGTTCAGCAAACGTACCCGAACGCAGCGTAACATGCGTATCCTTGGAATAATCTTCATCCGGTACGCCCACAACCTCATTGGTGTGCTCCATACCGCCGACAACAATAAACTCGGAGAAATTGTCCATCACGCAGCCCTCGTCAAACGTGAGTTCAAAGAAGCGCGCGGCCATAACAGCCGTCTTGCCGTCCGCGTTGTAGAGCGTCACATTCTTAAACACGGTATTGCCGGTGCAGAAGAAGCGCGCGCCCGAATTGAAAATCAGGCGGCCGCCGTTCTCGGACGTGATCGTGATCGTGCCGTTTGTCGCCGGCGCCGTAAACGAGGGCAGGGCGGCGTCATAGTTGGCCGAGTTTTTCAGCGTATAGTCGCCGGAGAGCACAACCGTACCGCCGTTTGGCAATGCGGACATTGCGTCCGCAAGATCGCCGAGGGGCGCGGCAGCGCTTGAACCGTCGCCAATGCCGCCGTCTTTCAGATACACCGTATCCGCGGCGGACGCGGTCACGGCAAGCGCGGTCATGGCAAGCATGACGCAGAGCGCGGTCAGGAAAATTCTAAATTTTTTCATAAGTTCCACCTTTCTTATCTGGAGACCCCCGAAAGCCGACGCGCCGCGTTACTGCGCCCAGACTTCAGCCGCCTCTTTGTATTTTTCGTTTACCTGTGCAAGCGCCGCAGTCGCGGCGTCCTTATAGGAATCAAACGTCGAAACGAAATCCGTGCTTCCCTTGCGGAAAAGGAAGATCAATTCCTTATTGATATTACCGGGCTGAACATAGAATCCGATGTCATAGGAACGGGTCTCGGCCATCAGTTCAAGGGTCGCCACGCTGTCCTCATCGCGGAAATACTGGCCGGTCAGCGTCGTGTCGTAGTAAGCGCCGGTCATGTATTCCTTGCCGTAGTAGGCAAGCGCCTCCAAAACCGCGCCCGATTTTTCGGGATCGCCGGCCATAACGGGCACGCAGACAAAGGTCATATGATACGGGGAGGGCATGGAATAGTACTCTTCCTGGTCAATATCGTATTTCGGATAAGGCAGAATGCCGTAATCGGTTTCCATGTCGCGGTAGTTGTCAAGCGACTGAAGCCGTCCGAGGAAGAAGAGCGCGCGGTTGGTGGAGAACATCGTAATCGCTTCCGTAGACGTGTAGCGCTGATAGTTGATCGCATCGCCGCCGAAGCAGATGTTGGTGTATTTGGTCATGACGTCCACAATGCGCTCGCTGCCGGTCAGCGTCAGCGAAAGCTCGCCGTCGTCGCCTACCGTGACGACCTTTTCACCGCTGCCGCCGAACACCGCGTAGGTCGAGTCGTCCCAGGTGATGATGCCGAACTTGTCGGACATGTCGTATATGCCGTCCTGGTTGAGATCCTCAGTGACTTCCTTTGCATAGGCAGCCAGCGCTTCGAGCGTCCATTTGCCGTCCGCGACGACCGAATAGAAATCATCCTCAATATTATGATCCGCTTTCACCTGCTTGTTAAAGCCGACCACATTCTGCTGCATATCGTCCCAAACCGTGATGTCGCCGGTGGCAAAGAAGAGCACGTCGTGGATCTTCAGGTCGCTGTTGGCGCGCTGGTCCCACCAGGAATTGTTCAGGTGGAGCGACTCGATCGAGCCAAGCTCATACAAAGCGTCCGCCGTTGCCAGCGGAACGGCGTCATACGCCGCGATTATGGCCGCGTCATAGTCGGAACTGCCCGCAGTCGCGGCGGTGAGCAGCTTCTGATAGCCCTGATTGTTGCCGCCCATGTCCTCAATCACATTCAGATGAATGCCGTACAGTTCCTCCACGGCGGCGTTTTTCCGGTAAACGGCCTCTTCAAGCTGCGTTTTCTCATAGCCCTCGTCCAGCGCCGAGAAATCCTTGAACTCGACGTTGCCGTCCGGCGCCTTTCCCGAAATCAAAAGATTGAAGTCGCCCTCATACTTTTGCTCTACCGGGGTGAACACGTCCACGGGGTCGGTCGCCTCCGTCGTATCCTCCGACGAGACCGGTGCCGTGTCCGAAACCGGATCGGAGCCGCCGGTGTTTTGCGGATCCTTTTCGCCGCAGGCAAACAGCGCCATGGTGCTGAGCAGCATCGCCGCGCACAGCGCAAGGGTCGTTGCTTTTTTCATGTTGAACATAACGCATTTCCTTTCTATAAACACTATAAAAATTTGGTTTTAGCCTTTGTGTAAACTAATCATAACAGTCCGAAGCGCGCATACAACAGCGTAATTTGTGTGAAATGATATGCATAATGTTGTTTCGTGCAAAAAATATAGATTTTTCTTCTGATATTTAGGCCGCATTTGAAATTTTTTGCACGCTTTTTTGTCTGTATTGCACAAATCAGGGAATCAGCCCCGCGTGGGTCATAATCATTTCCCGGTACCTGCTCGGCGCCACGCCGAAATGTTTTTTGAACATCCGGGAAAAATTGACAATATCGCTGTAGCCGGTATAATAAGCCGCGGCCGCGACCGAATCTTCCCCCAGCGCCAACCGGTGCGCCGCGCGCTCCAGACGGTAATCGTTCAGATACTGCTGCGGCGAAACGCCGGTGTATTTGCGGAACAGCGTGCTGAAATAGCTGCGGTCAAGATTCAACTCCCGCGCGATGTCGGTCACGTGGATTCCGGTCATATAATTTTGTTCGATATACCGCTTGGCTTTGATTACATACGGATTCTGGCGGCTCTGCCGGCCGGCTTCAAGCCGACGCAGCGCGCTCATCAGTTCCCATATTTTCCCGCTCAGATACTCCTCTTTCCCAGCTTCCAGATGCGCCGCTTCCAAAATCTCCGAGAAAATCCGCCCGCAGTCGGGCGCGGTAATCACATCGGTGCCGAGAATCTGCGGCAGATCGACGTCGCTGTCAAAGCAGATCCACATATAATGCCACGGATCGGCGTCGTCCGCGCGGTACTCGTGCGTCTGGTGCGGATGGATCACAAAAATCTGCGCGGGTTTGACGTCATAGGAAGCGCCGCCCGTAAAAAACCGCCCCTTGCCCG
The DNA here is from genome assembly GCA_958414825.1 of uncultured Eubacteriales bacterium. Classification (GTDB taxonomy): domain Bacteria; phylum Bacillota; class Clostridia; order Oscillospirales; family CAG-272; genus UMGS902. The sequence goes on from CATYXQ010000003.1 coordinate 43,160, forward strand.
CAACAACAAAATGTAAAACCCAATAAGGCCGCGGCACGTTCACCGAAAATCCAGGCTCGCATTTTTGCTGTCCGTAGCTGACCGGATTCAGTCCCGGCAGCCGTTTTTCGGTCAGTTTGTATTCCTCTCTGAGCAATCCTGTCCCTCCCGCGTCTGCGCCGAATTTAAATTCACCCGTTTTTACGCTTGACTTGCCGTCCCGCTCCTCTTTCTATTACAGTAACAAAAACGATGCGATCTTGCAAGACAAATCGAAGCATAAAAACAGACAAAAATTACGATTTTCGGGCGTTTTTGTATAGATATGCCAAAAAAATAGAATGTTTATTGGAATGTATGCACAAAATCTATGGCTGTACATTCCGGAAAAACCGCAGTCCGAACATACATGCGCCCCGCCGTCTGTGCGCGTCTTTCTGCATTCATTGTACAAAATTTTACAAATCCGCGCAAGAAAAACTTTTGAAATTTCCCGCAAACGCGCCATCCAAAATATGGAAAACGCGAAACGCTTCCGCAAACAGGACCGCTTTTCGGGACGGAGAGAACCGTATATTCGACGACTCTGGCTTTCGCCGCCGTTCCCTTATTCGACCTCGCTTGCGAAGCAGGGGATCAGCCGGAAGCTGAAGCGATGCCGTCCGGCTTTCAGCTGATAGGCTTCGTCCAGGACGGGGCCGCAGGCATTGGAACCGCATCCGCTCTGGCGGTAGTCGATATGCACGAAAGTATGCTCCTCTTCTTTCAGCTGATACTCGTATTCCGCCGCGGTCAGCTGCTCGGTCGAGAAGTGCGAAGCGTCAAACGAAAACGTGCCGCTTTCCTTTTCAAAGAGCAGGCCGTGGCCGTTTACGCTCGTCGCGGCAAGCCATGCGGTGTCCACATGCGCGCCGTTTTCCTGCGGATAGAGGTAGGGCTCGTAATTTTCGCCGACTGTCGTCTCAAAGCGGGAAAGCCTTGCCGCAATCTGTTTGTCCTCATAGCTCTCCATCGGTCCGCGGCCGAAGTACGCCAGCCGTTCGATCTCGCGCGGCATGGAGAAGCGCAGGCCGAGTCTCGGAAAGTAGCGAACCTCCTTTTCGAGTATGCGCGCGTCCAGCGTAAGCTTCAGCCCGGCGTCGGCGCTAATCGTATAGCGCAAAGCCGCCTGCAGAATGTCCTTTTCCCCGGCGCGCAGCTTCATATCGGCTTCAAGCACAACGCCGTTTTTGCCCGCCGAGCGGATACGCAGTCCCGTATACGCGGGCTTTGCCGCATACAGGCCGGCGGCCTGCCATTTCACCCGAATGTATTTGTCGTTGTCCATCGGCGCGCGGGTCATTTGCACCGTAACGGGCGCGTCCAGAAGCGCCCGGCCGTTGTCCGTAATCCCCGCAAGCAGTCCGGCCGCTTTGTCGAAGGTATAGACCGTCTCGCCGCAGCGCACGGACAGCGTTTTTTCGTTTTCATCCAAAATCGGAGACATGCGCGGTCGCAAAATGCGCGGGAGCGTATCCTCTCGGCGCAGAACGATCTGCTCGCGGCCGATCTCATCGCCAGCCTCGCACCACCAACTCGTATTTTTCTGCCGGATAGAGAAATTCAGACAAACGGTGCCGCTTGGAATTTCGGGCAGGGAAAGCTCAAAATATCCGATCTGGCGCGGCTTGGCCGCAAGCTCGCTCACCATGCCGGACGCTGCGGGACGACCGTCATGTTCAAGCGTCCAGTGCAGATAAATATCGGAAAGATCGGTGAAATCCCGGAGGTTTTCAATCGCAAACCGGTTCGGATGCGCCAAATCTTGGAAAATGCGGAAGGGTTTTATCGCCTCGCGCATCTCCAGCATACCCGTGTGGGGGCGGCGGTCGGGATACACAAGGCCGTCCATGCAGAAGTTTCCTGAGTTCGGCGTATCGCCGAAGCTGCCGCCGTAGGCATAGTGCGGGCGGCGGTCGTCGCCGCCGGTACGCACCGCATGATCGCAAAGTTCCCATACGCAGCCGCCGAAAAAGCGGTCGTTTCGGTAAATCGCGTCCCAGTACGCCTTGAGGTCGCCGGGGCCGTTGCCCATCGCATGGCAGTATTCGCAGAGAAAGAACGGATATTTCTGCGTCTCGTCCGCGCAGTAGCCCTCGCAAACCGAAACCGGCGCGTACATATAGCTTTCAATGTCGGTGAGGTTGTCAAACTGGAGGCGGCCCTTCAGATAGCTGCCGTTTGCGCCCTCGTAGTGAATCAGGCGCGTGTTGTCGTGCGCGCGAAGCCAGTCGCTCATCTTCATAAGATTGCAGCCGAGCCCGGACTCGTTGCCGAGCGACCACATAATAACAGCCGGGTGGTTTTTGTCCCGCTCATAGAGCCGGACGGCGCGATCGACATATTCCGCCTCCCACGCGGGGGAATCCGAGAGGTAGTCCCAGCCGAATTTTTCAATATACCGGAAGCCGTGCGTCTCCAGATCCGCCTCATCGACCAGATAAAAGCCCAGCCGGTCGCAAAATTCGGGCAGGCGCGGGTCGTTTGGATAATGGCTTGTGCGAATCATGTTCACATGGTTCCGCCGCAAAATCCGCAAGTCGCGCAGCATATGATCCTCAGGCGTTGCGTGCCCGAGCAGCGGATGGCTGTCGTGGCGGTTGACGCCGCGCGCTTTGACCGGTTGGCCGTTCAGGAGCACCACGCGGTCGCGCACCTCGATTCTGCGCGCGCCGCTCAGAATCACGATATGCTCGGCGCCGTTTTGTATGTACAGCTTATAGAGATTCGGCGTCTCGGACGACCAGAGCGCCGGGTTTTCCAGCGTAAAACGTATCGTTTTGCCCTTAACCTCGGCCGCGGCGCCGGTATCCCGATCCGCTCCGTCCAAAAGACGGACAACCGCGTCGGAGCGCAGACTGCCCGAAATCTTTGCGCAAAAGTCCGCCCTTGCAAAATCGTCGGAGAGCGTGCAGACGAGCGAAATATCGGTGATATGCCGCTTTTGGCGGAAGAGCAGATACACCTCGCGGAAAATGCCGCCGTAGCGGAACATATCCTGATCCTCAAGATAGGACGCGGTGGAAAATTTGATAACCAGAACTTTCACCGTGTTTTCTCCCGGCTTCAAAAACGCGGTCACATTGATTTCGCTTGTGCAGTGCGAAACCTCGCTGTAGGCCGCAAAGCGGTCGTTGACCCAGAGATAGAAGCAGGAGGCCACGCCCTCAAAGTTCAGATAGACCTCTTTGCCCACAAGGCTTTTTTCATCTATATAGACGCTGCGGCTGTACAGCGCGCAGGGGTTCTTTTCGGGAACAGCGGGCGGATCGCAGGGAAACGGGTATTCCACATTTGTGTAGTTCGGCGTGTCGTAGCCGCGGCCAAGCATGGTTTCCCACGAGCGGGGAACCTCCATTTTGTCCGCGGGAAAGCGGTCAAGCTCGGCTATGTCGAGCGATTCAATTTTGCTCGGAGAATCGAAAAAGCGGAAATCCCACACGCCGGTGAGCGGACGGAAATACGCGCTCTCCGACCGGCGGCCTCTGAGCGCGCCCGCCATCGTGTCATAAGGGATGAAATAGGCGCGGGGCGCTTCACAGCCGACGTGCATGACGCCAAGCTTACGGTAATAGGGTTCAAATAATGGCATAGCAGCCTCCTTGATTTGGAAATCGCATCCGTTCGGACGCCTGTTTGTCTGAATAAAAATCTGCACCGGATTTTGTTTAGGAAAGCAGCGACCAGTCGGCCTCGCCGAGCACGCTGTTCAGTTTATCGAGCGCGTTAAGCCGGTAAGCGCTGACCCAGGCGATCAGCCAGTTGTTGAAATGGCCGCGTTCCTCCGGCGTCGGGCGGTAGCGCGTCCAGCGCGTCTGGAAAAACGCTTCGTTCTGACTGCCGACCGGGCGGGGCGTGCCGTTGACGACATAGTTTTCGTCCCGGGCTATGCAGAGCGTCGCGTTGCACCACATCGAATAGGCGCGCACCCGCCAGGCGTCATCCCCGGTGATCCGCCACAGGCGGAAAAACTCAGGCACGAGCAGCGAACCCCAGGAGTCTATCGCGTGATGCTGCGCCGAAACCGCCGTGCCGCCCCGCGTATGATACCCGTAGCGGGCGAAATCCGAGGTTTCGGGATAGAGGCAGTCGTAGTGATACGCCCAGGAGAAAAAATAATAGCCGCATTTTTTCGCCCATTCGAGGTACTGCGCGTCGCTTGTCAGGTCATAGAGGTCGAGCGCCGAAACCATAAGCGGGTACACGGTTTCCTTGTCCACGCACGCGCAGTCTATCGCGCCTGCGGTGCAGGCAAACGCATCCACGTCCCGCCGGGCGTAAAACGCAAGACTCCGCTTAGCCATATCGAGGTACTTTTCCGCCCCGGTGCATTTGTACACTTCAAGGAGCGCCGGAATCACAAAGCCGCCGATCGAGCCGGTCGCGTCAAAGGACGTGCCGTCAAAGCGCCAGGATTTGCCGAAGCCCTCGGTCTCGGTAAAGTGCGCAAGAAAGAAATCGCAGGTGCGCACGGCAAAGTTCAGATATTCGGGCTTTTCGACGCCGATTGATTTGAGCAGCGCGTAGGATTTTGCAAACTCAAGCGCGCCCCATCCAAGATTGCAGGCCTCGGGATACCAGCCCTTGCCGCGGCGCGTGACCGCGCCCGGAATATGGAAGTTTGCAATAATGCCGGGGTCGGACTGCGCGGGAACCCACGGCCCCTCGCCGGGGTCGGGATACCACTCGTAGTGCGCAAGGAACAGGCCGCTCTCGTCCTGCTTTTCCGCCCAAGCGTCGAGCACGGCCATACCGTCCTCAAGATAGCGGCGCTCGCCGGTTTTGACGTAGTGCAGAAGAAACAGCCGCGCGGACAGGGCGTTTTGCCCCGCCCAGCCGATTTCAAAGCTGTCTTTTGGCAAATCGAACGCCGGCGCGCCGAGTTCTGCGCGTCTGGCTGAGGCAAAGAGGCGGCGTCCCTTATAATCCTTAATCAGCTGACCGGCATAGCGAATGCCGAGCTCCCAGATTTCCTCCGGGGGTATGGTCGCGCGGTCGTCAAAGCGATACAGAGCGGTCAGCCGGTCGCAGAGCGCCGCAAAGCCGTAATTTTTCCAGGGCGGAACGCCGAGAAACAGATAGGTCTCAAAGCGCTTTTCCTCGCCGACCTCAAACGAAAGCCAGGTGTCCAGCCGGGGCGTCAGCGTATCGGTGTTGGTATACGAATAGGGCGCCTCAGTGACCGGATAGTAGATTTTGTGGTTCAGCGTGCCGTCCGGATTGCAGGTGACCGATACCGACGTGGTAAGCGAGAGCGGATCGCGGTCGGACGCAAAGAGGGCGAGAACCGTCTCGCCGTCCTCGCCGAGCGAGCAGGAGGGGACGCCGGTGCGGTCATAGGCGAAAATCCACGGCTCGCCGTCCCGCGAGAACCCTTTCGGATAGTTGCCCGGCCCGAAGTCGTTGCCGTTGTAATTGACGCAGGGAATCAGCCAGTGCGTGTGCGCAAAGCCCGCGCGCACGGTCTGAATCAGCTTTATCGACTGCGAAACGCCCGATACATTTTTCACAGTGCGGACGATCCGAAAAAGGCCGCCGCCCTCGTCCGAAACGCTGTCCCTGGCCGAAAACAGATCCGATATGTAGGACGCGCCCGCCGCAGTCTGCTCCGAAAGTTCAAGACAAAAGGCGCTGCGATCCCCGCGTTCGATTTCAGGCGGAAGCAGCGTGCAGAGCGTCCTCCCCTCCGCATCCTGCGGCAGGATCCGAAATGCCGGAAGATTTTCAGCGTCCGGCGCTTTGCCGAATCTCAACATCATAAACCCCCAAAATGTTGTGTTCTTTTTTGTATAAAATGCATAAAAGCAGGTGAACTTTTATAGTCTAATTATAGAATCAGGCCGCATTTCTGTCAATAACCGGATGCAAGAAACAATAAAAAGCGCAAAATCAGACAACATTATGCATGGTATGGGTTGACCGCATGTTGGGGATATAGCGAAGAAAAGCGAGGGTTCCGCGCGGAGCGAAAAAATCCGCATTCGCAGACAAAAGCGCCCCGCAGCGGATTTACCGCTGCGGGGCGCCTGACCATCATAGAAATCTATATACGAAATAAAAGCAAAATGGAAACTTTTGAAAGGCTGTATCAAAAGCCGAGATTTTCATTGACTAAAATCACCGTGACGCGTCCCTTTTCGTGACAGCGGCGGGAAACCACGATGTTTGAGCAGATACAGCGCTCGGACAGGCAGTCGTGACAAACGCCGTCTGCCAAGCAGGGCGTTCCGGCGCCCTCAAAGCGCTGCGCGTTGACCGGCGCGGCATAGCCGCGCGCACGGGCAAGCGCGCTTTCCTCGGTGTGGCAGATTTTGTTCGCCCCGGCGACAATCAACACCCGGTCGGGGCCGTAGATCATGGCGGCGACGCGGTTTCCGTTGCCGTCGATGTTATACAGAACGCCGTTTTCGCTGATGGCGTTGGCGCTCATCAAAAACACGTCGGCGGTCAGCCCGCGGCGCATAAGCGCTTTTCTCTCCTCAGGCGTTTTCGCCCGTTCACGGTCGATAAGCCCCGCGTATCCCCCGCGAAGCGCGTCCAAAAGGCCGATCTGGGACAGGGTCGCGCTGCCGCCGAACGCAATCGTATCCGCCGCTCCGATACGCGCAAGCGCAGCGGCGCAGGCTTCCCCGCGCGTCTCACAGACCAGCGCCTCGTAGCGGCGGCGCCGGAGATTCTCCGCCGTGCGTTCCAGCATCTTTCGGTTGCGGATTTTTTCAAATTCGTTCATTTCTCTAAAATCCTTTCGATAGAATCTTTATCAATATACGGCGCAAGCAGTGAAACAAGCTCGCCTCTTTTCTGACAGCCGGTCAGGCGGCACATCCGCTTGATGCGGTAGGAAATGACGTTTTCCGAGGTGTACAGCCGCTCCGCAATGCACGGATAGGTCTCCTCCCCAAGAATGCCCTCCAGAATACCGAAATCCAGTTCGTCGCAGTCCGAAAGCAGCGTCTCCGCCCGAAAAATGCACTGCGCCGCCGGATCGTCGTAAAATTCCACATCCGGAACCTGCTGCAAAAAAGAGGAAAACGCATCGGCGTCCGACGCGGGCTGCCGTGCGCCGGTAGACGCGCGCACCACCAACTTTGCGTCCACCTTGACGGTGAGCGAAATGTCGCCCGGATTCTTGTACAGATAGGCGTAGGCCAGCACTGCCTGCCGTCCGAGCGTTGCATGATCCACTGTGACGGTGGTGATCGTCGGACGGCTAAGCGAGGCCAAAAGGCTTGAACCGAAGCTGACCGCATACAAATCGTCCGGCACCGAGACGCCCGCCTTTTGCAGATGGCTGACCAGCGAAAGCGCAACCACGTCGTTTGCGCAGATGACCGCGTCATAACACGCGCGGTTTTCAAAAAAGCGGGCGAAGCAGCCGGTCAGCGACGCATAATTATAGTAGATGTCACGCGCGGGATTTTTGCCTTCGCGGCCAAGGTATTCGCGAAAAAAGCCGTCCTTAATCATATCGGTGGCCGAGTTTGGATTGACGCCGTAGAGCGCAAAATCCGAGCGACCTGACGCAAGCAGATAATTGATGATTTTCCGCATACCGTCCCGATAGTCAAGCAGGATTTTGGAATAGCGGCCGGAGAGCACCGAGGACTCGTAATTGATAAAAATACCGTGTACGCCGCATTCGGAAAAGCGCGAAAGCAGGCGCGGCGTAATCGCGACCGACGCGCCGACGTAAATCAGCAGCCGGCGCTCGCCCGTCTCATAGATCTCGTCGAAATTCAGCGCCGTCGGGTCGGGCGCGTCCAAAAACACGGGCGTATACCGTTTCTGCATGATTTCGGACGAAATCGCGCGCACAGCCTGCTTCGTCCAGAGCGTGTCCGCTGTTTTCGGGGAAACGTAAACTCTCACTTTCATGGGAAATACCCTCCACTCGGTCCATCCGCCAAAAAAGGACGTTCAAGGCGGCTGCGCCGCCTTGAATCTATGTAGATTCTATTTCGGACTGTTTTCAAAACAGCGCCGATTCTCAGTTCTTGAGCGAATGAATCGGCGCGGGAATGCGGCCTCCGCGCGCGATAAATTTCTCACAGGAAACCTCAGAAACGCGCATGACCGGCGCATGGCCGAGCAGACCGCCGAACTCAACCCGGTCGCCCACCTTGGTGCCCGGCGCGGGAATGACGCGCACAGCCGTAGTCTTGTTGTTGACCATGCCGATGGCAATCTCGTCCGCGATAATGCCGCTGATCGTCTCGGCGCTCGTATCGCCGGGGATGCAGATCATATCCAAGCCAACCGAGCAAACCGCGGTCATAGCCTCCAGCTTTTCAAGCGACAGAACGCCGCACTCGGCCGCGGCAATCATGCCCGCGTCCTCGCTGACCGGAATAAACGCGCCCGAAAGACCGCCGACATGACTCGACGCCATAACGCCGCCCTTTTTCACCGCGTCGTTGAGCAGGGCAAGCGCCGCCGTCGTGCCGCAGCCGCCGCAGCGCTCAAGCCCCATCGCCTCCAGAATATTCGCCACGCTGTCCCCAACCGCCGGCGTCGGCGCAAGCGACAGATCCACAATGCCGTAGGGCACGTCCAACCTGCGGGAAGCCTCATACGCGATCAACTGACCGACGCGCGTGATTTTGAACGCCGTCTTTTTGATAACGTCGGCAAGCGCGGAAAAATCGCAGTCGCCCGCGCGGCGGACCGCTTTTTCCACAACGCCGGGACCGCTGACGCCGACGTTAATCACGCAGTCGCCCTCTCCCGTGCCGTGAAACGCGCCCGCCATAAACGGATTGTCGTCCACCGCGTTGGCAAATACGACAAACTTTGCGCAGCCTATGGCGTCGCGGTCGGCGGTGCGCGCGGCGGTCTCCTTTACCGTGCGACCCATGCGCGCGACCGCGTCCATATTGATCCCCGCGCGGGTCGAACCGACGTTGACCGACGAGCAGACAAGCTCAGTCTCGGCCAGCGCCTCGGGAATCGCCTCGATCATGCGGTCCGCGCCGCCGGTCATGCCCTTCTGCACAAGCGCGGAAAAGCCGCCGATAAAGTTGACGCCGAGCGCGCGCGCCGCGCGGTCGAGCGTTTTGGCGACGCGGACATATTCTTCAGGTGAGCACCGCCCGCCGATACAGGATACCGGCGTGACCGAAATACGCTTGTTGACGATCGGCACGCCGTACAGCTTTTCCAGCTTCTCGCACTCGGAAACCAGGTTCGCCGCGCGGCGGGTGATCTTGTCGTAAATATTCCGGCAAAGGCGGTCGCAGTCGTCCGAAACGCAGTCATAGAGCGAAATGCCCATTGTGACCGTGCGCACGTCCAAATTCTCCTGCCGGATCATATTGATGGTTTCAAGAATATCTGCAGTATTAATCATCAGGCGCTCTCCTCATACCGAATGCATACAGTCGAAAATATCCTCGTGCATACAGCGGATTTCCAGTCCGGCGTCGCTGCCGAGCGCGGCCAATGCATCCGCAAACACGGAAAAATCGCCGGTCAGTCCGTCGATCTGTGCAACCATAATCATGGCGAAATACTTGTCCAGCACGCTCTGGGTGATCTCGGTAATATTTGCGCCGTACTCCGCGCATTTTGCACTGACTTTTGCGATGATGCCGACCTGATCCCGGCCAATCACTGTGATTACAGCTTTAATTTCAATCAACCTCATTTCAAAAAAATTCGATGCGTCCGCGCCGGCGCGCCGCCTTTTTCGGCTCTGCGGCGGCCGGAGAGGATGCCCATTCTTCGGATTCCGCGTATTATGATACTATAAATTGCTTCCGGATTCAAGAGATTCGGCGATAATTCGAGAAAAATAATTGAAATTTACAGGCGCGTGTGCTATACTGAATTGATATAAACCCCGGAAAACGTGAAAAACCGAAGCCGAACATCAATGCCGGGGCCGATCCGTACCGCCGCGCACGCGCGGGTTCGGTGAAAAAATGCCCGGAGGTAACAAAATGTACGAGTATGATTTTTGCGAATACGCCGTGCGGAAAAAGGTCGAGGGCGCCTACCTCGCCGCGCTGTGCGCAGCGGCGGCGGCAGTTCTGCTTTTCGCCGCAGTCTTTTTTCTTTTTCTTCTGCCCGCCCTCGGTATGCTCTGGTCGGCCTTGATTCTCACGGCGGTCGGCGCGCTCCTCTGGTATCTCTCCAGATTTACGGCTATTGAATACGAATACACGCTGACCGGATCGATTTTCGACGCGGCGGCCGTCTACAACCGACAGTACCGCCGGGAAAAGCTGTCGGTGGATCTGAAAAAATCCGCGCGCCAGTGCGCGCCGTATCAAAACGGCCGATTTGAGGGCGGCGTGACCCCGAAGAAAATCCACGATCTGCGCTCCTCCAGGCGCTCGGACTGCGCCTATGCGCTCGTCTATGAAGCGGAGCACGGCTGCGAGGCGCTTTTGTTTGACGCGAGCGCGCGCATGATCGACTGCATCCGGCGCGTGATCCCCTCTGTAACGGTGCGCTCGGACAACCTGCCGGAGCTTTAAAACGGTTTTCAGACGCGGCGCGGCAAGGACGGCGCATACAATCCCCAAACGGTACGCGAGGGCCGACTGCGGACGGTGCAAAAAGCCGCCCCCGCCCGAAAGCCCTTCGGTTAAAGCCGCGTCCCCGCATGTTTCAGGCATACTTTTCATATCCTGTATAATAAACTGCAAAAGCGCCGGAACCCCGGCGCCGCTATACGGGAGGTTCTGTATGAGACATGTTTTTAGCCGCGCGGCGGCGATTTCCGTCCTGATTTTCTGCATACTGCTTTCGGCCTGCACGGGCACAAAGCACGACCCGCTCGCCTATCAGGACGCGGCTTTTACCGCCGAAATCAGCTGTACCACCGAGAAAACGCAATTCGGCGCGGTCTATACCCAAAACAGCGAAGAACAGCTTCTCTGCTTCACAGCGCCTGAGAATCTCGCGGGCGTCACCGCGCGGCGCACGCCGGACGGGCAGATCACGCTGACAAAGGACGCCCTTTCGTTTCCCGCCTCGCCGGGTACGTCCGGTCTGTTTGCCGTCACGGCGCTGTTTGAAATCCCGCGCGGCTGCCTGATTAAAAAAACCGAGCGGGACGGCCTTTCGGTTCTTTCCGGGGACTACGGCAAGAACAGCTACAAGCTCTCGCTGGACAGCGCCGGACGGCCTGTAAGGATAGAGGGCGAGATCGACGGCGAAAAGCTTGCGGCGGACGTCGTCAAATTCAGCATAATCGAAAACGGGTGAAATCATGACCGAAAAAAATATCGCCGAAATCGATCTTTCGGCGCTGCGGCACAATTTTACATATCTGCGCGGGAAGCTGCGCGCGGGCTGCGGCACGACCGAACCGATGTGCGTCGTCAAAGCCGACGCCTACGGCCACTCGGCAAAGCTCTGCGTCCCCGCGCTCTACGAAGCGGGCGCGCGGCATTTCGCCGTCTCCAGCCTTGAGGAGGCCGAGGAGGTCTACGCCATCCTCGGACGCACGGGCGCGCGCGCCGAAACCATCCTGATCCTTGGCTACACGCCGCCCGAACCCGAAAATATCGCGGCGCTCGGACGGCACGGCGTAACGCAGGCGGTTTTCTCGCTCGAATACGCGAGGGCGCTCGACGCGGCGGCTGCGGCGCAGAACACGCGCGTGGCCTGCCACATAAAGCTTGACAGCGGCATGAACCGCCTCGGCTTTGACACGCACGGCGAATGTATAGAGGACACCGTGCGCGCCGTCTGCGAGACGGCGGCGCTGCGCGGGCTGCGGATCGACGGCGTCTTTTCGCACTTTGCCTGCGCGGACGAGCCCGGATCGGCGTTAACCCGCGTCCAGACCGAGCGCTATCTGCGCGCTGTGCAGGCGTGCGAGGCCGCCGGACTTCGCTTTCCAAAAAAACACATCTGCAACAGCGCGGGCGCGCTCCGCCTGCCCGAACTTTATCAGGACTTTGTACGGCTGGGCATCGTACTCTACGGCCTGCCGCCGTCGGGCGAGGTTGCCGACCCGAATCTGATTCCCGTCATGCGCCTGAAGTCCCGCATTGCGCAGATCCACACGGTACATGCGGGCGACACGGTAAGCTACGGCGCGGAATTCTGCGCCGCTGCCGAAACCACGGTCGCAACCATTCCCATCGGATACGCGGACGGCTTTATCCGCGCCTATAAAAACGGCACGGTCATGATAGGCGGGCGTCCCGCGCCCCTGCTCGGCCGGATCTGCATGGATCAGTGCATGGCCGACATAACCGGCATTCCCGCCGCCGTCGGAGACGAGGTCGGCATCTTTGACGCGGAGGGAAAGAACATCGAACGGCTCTGCCGCGCCGCCGGAACCATCAACTATGAGGCGGTCTGCCTTGTAAGCCGGCGCGTTCGCCGCGTCCCCGTCGGCGTCTGAATTTACCCGCGTTTTTCGGGCACGGTCTGCGTTTTCCCGCAGATCCGCAAATTTTAAGATAAGGAGGCGGTTTCATGCAGAAAAAACAGGTCTATCTGTTTCTTGTTTTCGCCATTCTTGCCGGACTGCTCGCAGGCGCGGCGCTGCTGATGGCCGCCTCAAAGCGGGTGGCCGACGTCAGCGATGAAAATGAGGAAATCCGCGCGTCCCTCACGGTTCTCTCCCCCACGCCCATCATTCCCCCCGACACGGACGGATTTACACTGTCCCTCTTATGCGACCGCGCCGCCTATCCGTATTTTACCGGGCAGGAGGACGGCGGCGGACTTGCGCGGCGCGTATGGCTGCGCAACAACCACTTGAAAGAAGAAACCGGCGTCACGCTGGATCTCTCGTATACCGCCGACTTTTACGCCGAAGCGACCGCCGACCTTTTGTCCGGCGACCGCCAGTACAACCTCTACGCCGCGGACGCAGCGCAGAATCTTTCAAAGCTGCTGGCCGCCGGATATCTTTCCGACACGTCGGACAGCGCATACATACAGGATACGCGCCCCTGGTACGACGCCGCCGGCATGGACGAGCTTTCCCTGTTCGGCAAGCGCTATCTGATCTCCTCCGCCGCGCTGGACGCGCGGCAGGGCGCTACAGTTCTTCTGTATAACCGTTCGCTGCTCCGCCTGCTGGAAAATTCGGAAAACACGGCGCTGACCCTCTCGGCCTCGGCGCTCGACGGGCTTTTTACCTTTGAAGAACTGCTGGCCGCGAGCAAAACGGCGGCGGCAGCTTATGCCAATCCCCCCTCCGTGCCGACGCTGATGGATCAGATGCAAACGGAGCGCGTTTTCGCCGAAGAAAAGTCAGCGCCCGAACCGAGCGCGCAGTCTGCGGCGGGCGCGCCGGACGGCGTGGGCTTTTACGGCCTTACGTTCGGCAGTGAGGATGCTTTCGCGATTTACACCGCGCTCGGCGGCAGCTTTGCCGAATCCACATCGGACACGCCCGAAATTTCCGTGACGCTCGGCACGCTGCGGGACAAGCTTTCAGCCGTGATCGACCTGTCGATTGAGGACAGTGTGCGCGTCCACGCCGCCGCCTTTGAAAACGCGGCCTCGCTGTTCGGCGTCGCAAAGCTGTCCGAAGTGGAGACGATAAAAACCGCAATCAGCGACGTCGGCTTATTGCCGATGCCAAAGCAAAGCGTCACGGAGGATTACCGCTGCTTTGTGGATCTGCGCGGAACGCCGGTTATGGCGATTCCATCCGGCGCGTCCGATATGCGCAAGATCGAATACCTGATCGACCGCATGGCCTTTCTGTCCTACGGATACATCGAGCCGCTTGTGCAAAAGAATCTCACGCAGGGCAATCCCGACGATGAGAAGATGCTTGAACTGATCTTCGACAGCGCGGTATACGACCTGTCCAACCTGTTTGGGTACGGAAGCATCGAGCGCCTTGCAGCCGACACGCTGGAAGCAAAGACGACCGACCGTTTAGCGCTCGACTACTACAACCGGCAGGCGCTCTATGAAAAGGCGTTTGAAATTATCGGAAAGCGGCTGGCAAAGCCGCCGGACGCATAAAAACAGAGCGCAGACGCGGGAGGTTCCAGATATATAAAATCCGCGAACGTCCGCAAAAGCAACCGTATGCCGCGATATAAAGAAAGAACGCCGCCAAAGGGGAATAACAATGAAAGATCTTACCTGCTATGTACGAGGTAATCTGCTGGAAAAGTTTGAATTTCAAAATTACGGACACGCTTTAGAAATATTAAACGAAGCGTTTCCAAATGAATGGAATGAAATTCAGGACTGTTTGGAACAGTTATTCATTTCGATAGATGATTTAAAAGCCGCCGGCGGGAATGAAACCGCAATACCGAAAAAATTTGACGACATTTTATATCCTCTTGGATGGCAGGAAATCAGAATTACCGGCGATTTACTGGTAAGACTTTACCCGCGCAAAGCAAATCAAAGAGGACGTTTTGCCGACAAACCGTTTGACGAGAAAATAATCGCAGGATATATAGACGGCCACAACATTGATTTTGTCAAAAGCAGAGTTGCCTTCGACTTGGAATGGAACAGCAAAGACCAAACATTTGATCGTGATTTATTGGCCATGCGCACTTATTTTGACTGCGGTTTGATCGAAGTCGGAATCATTGTAACCAGATCAAAAGAATTAAACGACATTTTCAAAGAGATTACAGACGAAAACTGCAAACCAATTATGCCGAAATATGGAGCAAGTACAACGTGGATGGGAAAATTGGAATACAGGCTGAAATCCCGCAGAAACGGCGGCTGTCCTATTTTAGCCATTGGGATCAGAAAGCCTTGCATAGAAGGGTACTCGCTATGACAAACGAAATTTTTGAAGCAACGGTAGAAAACTTCAGGCGTTATACCCATGGAAAGAAGTACAAAACAATTTATGCGGATCCCCCGTGGCAATTTCAAAATCGAACGGGGAAAGTAGCGCCTGAACACAAACGGCTTTCCCGATACGGAACCATGACGCTGTCTGAAATTATGCAAATGCCTGTCTCAGAGGTTGCAGATGAAAAAAGCCATTTATATTTGTGGGTTCCCAACGCTCTGCTGCCGGAAGGCTTAGCGGTTATGGAGGCATGGGGATTTGAATACAAAACGAATCTTGTATGGGAAAAAATCCGAAAAGACGGTATGCCGGACGGAAGAGGCGTCGGATTTTACTTTAGAAATGTGACCGAAATTCTTTTATTCGGAATCAAAGGCGATAAAAACCGAACGCTTGATCCGGGAAGATCCCAGGTAAATCTAATCCGCGCCGCTAAAAGAGAACATTCAAGAAAGCCGGACGAATTTATTCCCTTGATTGAAAGCTGTTCATCTCCGCCGTTTTTAGAATTGTTTGCGCGGGGAAACAGAAGCGGATGGGATATGTGGGGCAATCAGGCAACAGACAGTTATGAACCGACATGGAACACATATGCCAATCACACAGTTCCGACAGCCAAACCCGAATGATTTTTTCCAAAGCAAAAAAATTCATGCGCAGCAAAATCAAAATCCGCGCGCAAAAATGCGCGCCGGATTTTGCGCGCTTCTTTTGCGCGCCGCGCTGACCGGCAGAAAACGGCAGCCGACGGCCGCGTTAAAAATACACAACCGACGCCAAAGGAGAGAAAAACAATGGCACAGCTATTACAGCAAAACGACGTCCGCACCTGCCGGTGCGGCGAACTGCGTTCAGCCGACCTCGGCAAAGAGGTCTGCCTGATGGGATGGGCGCAAAAACAGCGCGACCTCGGCTCCCTGATCTTTATCGACCTGCGCGACCGCAGCGGCGTCATTCAGCTCGCCGTGGACGAAACGACCGAAAAGGACGCCTTTAAAACCGCGTTTTCCGTCCGAAGCGAATTTGTACTCCTGGCGCGCGGCGTGGTCCGCGCCCGCGGGGAAGCCGCAGTCAATCACAATCTGCCGACCGGCGAAATCGAAGTCGCGGTGCGCGAGCTCCGCATCCTCTCGGCGTCCAAAACGCCTCCCTTTGCCATTGAGGAAAACAGCAACGTCCGCCCTGAGCTTCGCCTGACCTACCGTTATCTCGATCTGCGCCGCCCGGATTTGCAGCGCAACATCTTAGCGCGTTCGGCAATTACAAAAATCGCGCGCGACTACTATGCCGAGCAAGGCTTTGCAGACATTGAAACGCCCGCGCTGATTAAACCCACGCCTGAGGGCGCGCGCGACTATCTGGTTCCAAGCCGCGTGCATCCGGGCAAATTCTACGCGCTGCCCCAGTCGCCCCAGCTGTACAAGCAGCTTTTGATGGTGGCGGGCTTTGACCGCTACTTCCAGATCGCCCGCTGTTTCCGCGACGAGGACCTGCGCGCCGACCGTCAGCCGGAATTTACGCAGATCGACGTGGAGATGTCCTTTGTCCGTCAGGACGACGTGATCGGCGTGACCGAGGGCTTTTTGAAGCGCCTTTGGAAAGAATTTCTTGGAATCGAGCTTACGACGCCTCTGCCGCGGCTCACCTATAAGGAAGCGATGGAGCGCTTTGGCTCGGACAAGCCGGATATGCGCTTCGGCTTTGAACTCTGCGACATTTCCGATCTCGTCAGAAACTCCGGGTTCAAGGTATTTTCCGGCGCGGTTGCGGCCGGCGGAAGCGTGCGCGCTGTCAACGTGCGCGGCGGCGCGTCCTTCTCCCGCAAGGAGATCGATTCGCTCGTCGAATTTGCGAAATCCTACCGCGCGCGCGGGCTTGCGTGGTCGAAATTCTCAGGCGGCGAGGTCTCGTCCTCATTCGCCAAGTTTCTGACCCCCGAAGAAAACGCCGCGATTTCGGAGCGGCTCGGCGCTGACGACGGCGACCTGATTCTCATCTGCGCGGACAAAGATTCGGTCGTGTTCGACACGCTCGGCGCTTTGCGCGTCGAGTGCGCAAAGCGGCTCGGCCTGCTCGACCCGCACGACTTTAAATTCCTCTGGGTCACCGACTTCCCGCTCTTTGAATATTCTGAGGACGATGGGCGCTACTACGCAATGCACCACCCGTTCACCATGCCAAACCCGGACGATCTCGACAAAATCGAGCGCGATCCGGCAAACGCGCGCGCCGTTGCCTATGACATTGTGCTCAACGGCACTGAACTCGGCGGCGGCTCTATTCGGATCCATGACCCTGAGATCCAGTCCCGCATGTTCCGCGCGCTCGGCATGAGCGAGGCCGAAGCGGCTGAAAAATTCGGCTTTTTGCTCGAAGCGTTCCAATACGGCGTTCCGCCGCACGGCGGCATGGCGTTCGGCCTCGACCGGCTTGTGACCCTCGCGCTCGGCCTTGAGGACATCCGCGACGTAATCGCGTTCCCGAAAGTGCAGAACGCCTCCGAACTGATGTCCGGATGCCCGTCGGCAACCGACGCAGCCGCGCTCGACGAGCTTTCAATTTCAGTCGTGCGCACAGAGGACGATGAATAATTCGGGCATTCTGATTCTCGACAAACCGGCCGGCATGACGTCGCACGACGTCGTAAACCGCGCGCGCAGTCTGTACGGCACAAGGCAGGTCGGACACACCGGCACGCTCGACCCAATGGCGACCGGCGTTCTGCCGCTGCTCGTGGGCCGCGCGGTCAAGGCCTCCGAATACCTGAGCGCGCGCGACAAGCGCTATGAGGCCGAGTTTTGTCTCGGCTTTGTGAGCGACACCGAAGACAGCGCCGGCACGCTCACAAAGACCGGCGCGCCGATTCCCGAAAGCGAAGCGGTTCTGGCCGCCGCCGCCGCCATGCGCGGGCGCAGAATGCAGACCCCGCCGATGATAAGCGCGGTCAAAATCGGCGGAAAAAAGCTGCTCGACTACGCAAGGCAGGGGCAGACGCCGGAAATTCCGCCGCGGGAAATCGAAATCTATGAAATCGAAGCCGCGCCGCTTGAAAAGAATCTCTATACGCTATCCCTCTCCGTCTCCAAAGGCGCTTATGTGCGCACCATAATAGCCGACGTCGGCAAGGCGCTCGGCTGCGGCGCGGTAATGACCGCACTGCGGCGCACACGCAGCGGAGATTTTTCGCTCGGCCAGGCGCACACGCTCGAAGAACTGGAGGCGCTTGATCCGGACGCGCGCCATGCGCTTCTCCTGCCCGTGGAAAGCGCGTTTTTGAACCTTGAAGCGCTCAATCTCCCCGACTTTTACGCGCGGCTGTGCAAAAACGGATGTGAAATCTATCAGAGCAGGCTCAAAAGCGCGCTTCCCGACGGCGCGCGCGTCCGGCTCTACGAACGGAACGTTTTCTTCGGACTGGGCGAGGTGCGCGCATATCCGGCGGGCAGCGCGGTCAAAATGATCAAGCTTTTTGCAGTATGAAAGGTTAGATTCCATGCAACAACGCACTGATTACAACGGCGTAACCTATTTTTATTCCGAGGCGCTCTATCCGGTTCGCCACGGCTTTTCCACAAGAATCGGCGGCCTTTCGCGCGCCGAGCATACAAAGTCTCTGAATCTCGGTTTTTACCGCGGAGACAAGGACATTATCGTACAAAAAAACGTCGAGCGCTTCTGCGAGGCGGTTGACGTTGATCCGCATACCCTGATCGTCATGCCCCAGATTCACTCCGCAAAGGTCACGGTCGTGGACAAAACGCTCGGCGGCCACGGCATTTACACGCCCGCCTCGTTTGAGGGGGACGCGCTTGTCACCGATTCCATCGGAACGGCGCTCGGCGTGCGGGTGGCCGACTGCGTGCCGATTCTGTTAGCCGACCCGGGCGCAAAGGTCATTGCCGCCGTTCACGCCGGATGGCGCGGCACGGTGGAAAACATCGTCGGGCATACAATAGCGAAAATGTGCTTTCTCGGCGCGTGCGCCGAAGATATCCGCGCCGCGATAGGCCCGCACATCTCCATGGCGCGCTATGAGGTCGGCGAGGACGTCGCGAAGCGCGTGCTGGACGTGCTCGGCGAGGAACGCCTGACGCTGCGCCATCTCCGCCCCGCAGGCGAGGCCGGAAAATTTCTCTGCGACCTCGGCGAGATCAACAAAACGCTTCTTATAGCCGCCGGACTGCCCGAATCGGGCATTGATCTCTCGGCGCTCTGCACCTACGAGCATCCCGACCTGTTTTACTCGCACCGCCGCATGGGCGAGAAACGCGGCGCGATGATGGGCATGATCGCGATTTGAGCGAAAAAAGTGCGCGGCCGCCTTTTTCCGCCGAAAAACCGCGCTTGCTTTCAGGCAAGCGCGGTTTTTTGTATCCATATTCAATTTATTCGATCGTTTCATCCGTTTCATCTTTTTCATATCGAACAATGTCGGATAGCTCGCAGTCTAATATCGCACAGAGCTTATTCAGCGTATTCGTCGTGACATTTTCGTTGTTTCGGAGCTTGGAGATTGTTTTGGAATTGAATCCGTGATCCTCTCTCAAACGATAGGTTGAAACCCCTTTTTCTTTCATGACCGCCCACAATCGATCATACCGTATCATAAAATATTCCTCCTCACTATTGACAATCTCTATTATGAACTATATAATGTTCATATATAAGCAGGCGATAGTGTTCATATTTTATGGAGGAGTGTTATTTTGAACGAGAAACGGTAAACATTGTCTTGGAAACGGAAAACATACCGACGAAAACGGAGACCAAATTGAATGTTGTTGTGATGAATGTGATTATTATTTACAATGCTTCGATGAATAAAAATCCTGAACAAAAAACCGCTTTTGCTACTAAAGCAAAAGCGGTTGGGATATTAACAAAGTAAAAATATGCAGAAACGATTGCTTTCAAGTCGGTGTATGACGCCTTGAAATTCCCCTCATATCCGCGCGCACCGGCAAATCAAGCGCCGCGTTTTGCCGCGATTCGGAACATCCGTTCTGTCATGCCGACCATCAAAAGGACAAACACAAAAAGATAGATCGGAAGAATCGAAAAACCAATAAGGCTGCCGAGAAATCCAAACAGCGGCGGGACAAAGGTAGATCCGACATAGGCGCTCGCCATTTGAATCCCGATCACCGCGCCCGAATTTTCCGCGCCGAAATTCGCAGGCGTGGAATGAATCATACAGGGATAAATCGGCGCGCATCCAAACCCGATAACGGCAAACCCGACAAGCGAAATCACCGGATTTTCCGCGGGTATCATCAGAGAAACAATCCCGCACGACAGAATGCAGGCGCCGAGAACGATCATGTTTCTGTCCCCAAACCGATTCATAAGGAAGCCGCCGAGAAACCTGCCGGCGGTTATCCCAATGTAAAACAGCGAAGCCAATCCCGCCGCCTGCTCAGCCGGCAAGCCCTTCGCTTCCACTAAATACGTGCTCGCCCACCCCATCGCAGTGGCTTCTGCGGCGCAGTACGCAAAAAAGCCGAACAAAAGACAGGGAACGCCTCTGATTTTCAGCGCGCCGACAAGCCCGACGCCCCCCGCCCCGTCCTCAGCCTGTTTTCGGTTGGTTTTCTTCCAAACCGGAAGCGTGGCAAGGAGAAACAGGCCGATGCCAAGCTGAATGAACGCAGTTATTCGGTACCCGCTGTTCCATACCGAATGGGTCAGGGCATAGCGCATGATAAACGGGCTGATAATGGTTCCCACACCCCAAAAGCAGTGCAACCAGCTCATATGCTTTGAGGTATAGTGGAGGGCGACATAGTTGTTCAGCGCGGCGTCAACCGCGCCGGCGCCGAGTCCGTAGGGAACCGCAAAGACCACGAGCATCCAGAACCGGCTGGAAAAGGAAAATCCGAGCAGCGCTATCGCCGTCAGAAACACGCTGATTACCGTTACAATCTGCGTGCCGAGCTTTCCCGTCAGCCGAGCCGACAAAAGACTGGATACAATCGTTCCGCCCGATATGACCATCGAAACGATCCCCATATAGGAAACCGGAACATTCAAATCAGTATGGATAACCGGCCACCCCGCGCCAAGAAGCGAATCGGGCAGTCCGAGACTGATAAAAGCGATATAAATGAGCGCAAGCAAAAGCGAATACATGTCTCCATCTCCGGATTTCAATATGGTTTTTTCGTACAGCGCATCCCCGTCAGCCGGTCCGCTGTGCGAAGCGTCCGCGGCGGGCGGCGGGACTGCGCGCTTCCAAAAGCGCGGCACGGAGTAAAAAAGCCGCCTTTGTCTGTAGAGACAAAGGCGGCTTTTTTTGGAGCGGGCAACGGGAATCGAACCCGCCTCCTCAGCTTGGGAAGCTGATGTTCTACCAATGAACTATGCCCGCAAAGCGCCGGGGAAAGCCCCGGAAGCGCTCGTATCGGAACATCCGCGCATTTGGCCGTTCCCCTTTTGGTGGACCATCTAGGACTCGAACCTAGGACCGACCGGTTATGAGCCGGTAGCTCTAACCAACTGAGCTAATGGTCCGAAACCGCCGTCCGATACTTTATTATTATACATCGGCATATATTCTTTGTCAAGAAAAATACGAAAAGATTTGCAGACGCGCCCGAAATTCGGGAAAGAAAAAGAACCTATTGACGTTTTTGCCGAAATCCTATATAATAACGGCAGTATCGTTCTATCTTTATACCATTTGGGAGGAAATCATGAAAAAAACTGTCTCTTTACTTCTGACCGCAGCGCTGCTGCTTTCGGCCTTTCTTCTTGTTTCCTGCGGCGGC
This sequence comes from uncultured Eubacteriales bacterium, assembly GCA_958414825.1. Lineage (GTDB taxonomy): Bacteria > Bacillota > Clostridia > Oscillospirales > CAG-272 > UMGS902. Next base: position 64,697 of record CATYXQ010000003.1, read on the forward strand.
AAGACCCCCTCGCAGGTTCTGACCGACGAACTTGAAAAGCTCCGCAGCGGAGAGATTTTTGAGGACGGAAACGCCTCGCTTTCAAACGAAGATATGGAAATGCAGAAAAGAATCTACGAAAGCATGAAATACACCGTAGGCGAGGAAAAAATATCCGGCGATACGGCGACGGTCGCGCTCGAAATCACCGTGGTTGACATGCAGGCCGCATTCATAAAGTATATAACCGAAGCCGCGGCGCACAAGGACGAGGACAACTGGGACGCCGACGGAAAAGTGATGCTGGACATTCTCTCCGCGCCCGACGCGGCCTCCGTCACGAAAAACGTGACCGTCAGCATGGTCAAAGCCGACGGCCGCTGGACGATAGCCGAAGAAAACAACGACGATTTTCTGAACGCGGTTTCAGGCGGACTTTTCGGCTATCTGAGCGAGGCTGGAAGCGACTCCGAAAAATAAGCGGAATTTTGTAAAAACCCGCGAAAACACCGTACATCCGGAATCGGCGCGCCGACGCGGGCGCGCGTCTTCTCACGCCGAAAAAGAGGAGATTTGCACATGAAAAAACGAATGTTCCTACTCATAATGCTCCTGATCTGCGCATCGATCCCCTTTGTGTGTCAAGCCAAAAGCGGAGATATTGCAGGCGTTTACTATGCCACCGACATTTGCACGTCTTTAAACGGGTATGCCATCGATTCGATCAACATCGGCGGAAAGACCCTGATAAGCGCCGAGGATATGCATTTCTACAGCTTTGATGTAGTCTGGAGCGAATCGGAAAGGACGCTCCGCATTTCCCGCGCGCCCCATCCGGTAAACGGAACGCCGCCCGCCGTACAGAAATCCAACGTCCCTTCCGGAAACGTCCTCGGTTACTACTACGAAACCGACGTCACGGCCTATCTTGACGGAAACGCAATCACCGCCTGCAACATCGGCGGCAGAACCTATATTTTAGCCGAAGAAATGCGCAACTTCGGCTATACCGTAAACTGGGACGCCGAGCGCCGGACGCTCGACATTCTCAGCGCCGACCGCGCAGGCTACGAATACTCCATTCGGCTGTCGCAGGGGCGTCCGACCGAGGAAGAGGGCGTCGGATGCTTCTCGATTGCGTACACAAAGGACGGACTTTTCGGAAGCGGCGACGCCGATCATCTGAATGCAAGGCTTGATTGCTTGGGAACGGGATACTCGGTTACAGCGGCGTTTTATCAAAACGAGGCGCTGTTTGATTCGTCAAAGCTTCTCGGCAAGCTCCAAAGCTTTGTCAGCGGCGGATACGGCGCGAGGGTCGGCGACACGCCTGAGGAAAAGGCGGATTTGGTCTCTCAAAGCGTGAAGATCTCGATCAACGGATACCCCGCGCAGCATATAGCCGTATCCGGCGGCGCGGGCAACGGACACCGCGATTTTCAGTTTACGTTTGACGGAATCCCGCTCTTTCGCCAGGACGAAATCAACACGATACACGTTTCGGTTGACGAAGACCCGTCGGCAGAGATGTACGCGCTCCGCTTTCCCGTCTCCGAACCGGATGCGGCCGGCGCGGCTTTTGAAACGCTGAAAAAGAACCCGGAAGATTTTATGCGCGGCAGCTACACGTTCGGCGGCTATCTGCTGATAAACGTCTGTGAGATCCCGGTTTTCGGAACCGTAATCGAGCGTCTGTACGTCCTGCGGCTCGACGACGGCGCAGTTTTATATGACGCGCTTGAAGCGGTACGGGACTTTGACGGATATAACTTCGCGAATTTAAGCGTGTATGACGTGAAAACAGACGAGCAGGGCAATCTGCTTTTTGCCTGCATGTCCGATAAGAAAAACGGCAATTTTCTGGTAGAAGCCGAATCGGGCAAGGCGCGGCTGCTGTCTGAGTACGACCGGTAAGCAACCGGAATTTACAGTTCAGAATGTTTTTTGACCGCGTATCGCGCCCGCTCAAATGAGGGACGGACATACGCGAATACGCAAAAAAGGACAATGCACGCCCTACCGCCGTAAAACCGGAGGTTTGCGGCGGCGATACGCAAAGAGCAGCCGATGAAAGCGGCTGCTCTTTGTATGTACCCTCAAGGTTCTGCGCGGTTTATTTTTCCTCCTGCTCGCAGATCGCTTTTTTGACGGCGGCCATATCCACAATGCCTTCCGCCGCAAGATACGCGACCACGGAGGCGACGATTGCCGTCACCCCCTCGGTCACATTGCCGCCGACAATCAGCACAATGCCGCTCACGACGCCCGTTACCGCCACCAAAAACTTCCGGCTGCCCACTTTTCTTAAAAATTCTTTCATTGCTCACACCTCGTCAATCTGGGGCGGCTCCGTATGGCCGCCCTTTATTTTCTCTTTGTTCTCATAGGCGCTTTTGAGCATATAGCTCACAATTCCGCCGGTCATCGGCGCGCCGATATACAGCAGAAGATCCGACAGATTCACGGTGCAGTCCCCGCGCACAAGCTGCACAAGGACGACCGCGACGCCGAGCAGCGCGCACAAAAACCATGCGCCGATCAAAAGCGCAATCACGCATTTTGAAAATTCTCTCATCGCTGCAGCGCCTCCGCCATGTTGCGGATCAGATCGGGCAGATATTGCAGTTTTTCCGCGTTTTTCTTCCAATACTCCGGACTTGACAGTACGCCGCGCGCCTGCAGCGTATCCACCGCCGCGCTCAGCGACATGCGCTCGTATGTGCCGACCGCGTTCGGAATTTGCAGCACTTCTGCCGGATTAACCTTCGTCTTTCCGTCCGCGCGCCGCACCTCAAAGTGCAGATGCGCGCCGAACGAATAGCCCGTGTTCCCCATGACGCCGAGCTTTTCGCCGCTTTTTACATTCTGCCCCTCGCGCACCGCGCGCGAATCCAAATGACAGTAATAGTGGTACTGTCCGGACGCTGTTTTCACACACACATAGTTTCCCCACTGCCAGGTCAGATTCTGCTTGTCGGTCACGATCCGGGAACGCACGACCGTGCCGCTCTCGACCGCCGTCACGTTCTTTGAACCGATACCCACAAGGTCGTACCCGCTGTGAAAATTCGTCTGCCCGTTTAAGACCCGCTCCCCATAAGGGGAGGTCAGTTTTACCCGTTCCGTTTCAAACGGTATTTTCATGACAAATCTCCTTTCCGCCTGCATTCTTCCAGCACCGTCAGCCGGTGCTCGTGATTGTCCAGCCGCTCGCTGTGATGCGTGATGCGCGCCTCGTTGCGCGCCATATTCTGATTTAAGCTGTCAATCGAGCAGTTCAGCTTTGTGATGCTCGAATTGAGCTTGATTATGGGCGTGATTACCGAAAGGCCGAAGCCAACCAAGGCAATAAGCCCCAGCACGATTTCCCAGGTCATGGCGTCTCCCCTTGTCACGCCGTAGCCGAGACGCCGTAGATCTGAACCGTGTCCGCCTGCCGCATATTGTCGCAAACAATCTCATTTCCGGTCAAATTTCCGGCCTCCACAAAAACCGATCCGAAACTGCCGGTCGCGGAGCCGTATTCATCGGTTGCAATATATCCGCCGGTCGCCATTGCGCCGCCGCTGAACACCTCAAGGCAGACGCTCGAAAAATTGGAAAGCGACCTGGAACCTACGGAAAAACTGCTCATTTCGGATAGAAGATACAGCTTTGCATACTGATTGATCGGTTTCGGCAATGTAAAGGCGGTCGTTTCGTCATCCGCCGAAGTCGCGCCGCCCGCAAGCAGGGAAAGCGTACCGCCCGCGCCCGAATCGCCCTTGTCGCCCTTTTCACCTTTCAGGTTTTTGAAAGCGAAGCTGAACACCTTTGCGGTATTTGAACCGCTGGCCGTTACGGTGACGCTCGGCGTACCCGTGTTTGCGTCCACCGTGGCCGTCGGCGTACCAAAGCCCGCCGCAGCGCCGGTCGCGCCGGCGGCTCCCCTCGGCCCCTGCGCCCCCTGCGCGCCGGTATCCCCTTTCGGGCCCTTCAGCGCCGCAAGCTGTTCTTCGGTAAAGTCCGCGTAGGTAAAGGCGTCCCCCTTCGGCCCCTGCGCCCCCTGCGCGCCGGTATCCCCTTTCGGACCCTTCAACGCCGCAAGCTGTTCTTCGGTAAAATCCGCGTAAGTAAAAGCGTCCCCCTTTTCGCCCCTGATATTCGCGCCGGACACGCCCGGCATACCGCTTTTGCTCGCGCTAAAGCTCAGATTGCCCGCGCTGTCAACAGTCGGGATATAATAGCCGCCGTCCGCGCCCGTCATGCCCTGCGCGCCCCGTTCTCCTTTCTGCAAAGTGAAATTCAGCCGCATGGACGTATCGTCCGACGTCACGCTGACCTTTGTTTCGGTTCCCTGTACGGCGGTCGCCGTCATGTTTTCAAATTTTGAAAATTTGGATGCAAACTGCTCATACAGTCCGGGCGTATAATTTTCGCTCTCCTGTCCGTTTTTCGGCGCGCCGGGCGAAACCACAAGACGGCACATAGTGCTGGTCAGCGTTTTGCCGCCCCGAACGCCGACAAGGCCGACATAAACCTCGCCGCTCCTTTGCAGCGCTTCCTGCGGAAACGCGCAGACGTCCCCATCCAAAAGCATCGTGTACTTTTTGCCGCCGACGCGGAACACCGCGCTCTTTTGATAATCCGCCCACAGCGGATCGAAACAGAACCGCACGTCCACCGTCCCGACCGACCCGCTGGCAATCACCGGCTGGTCGGCAAACAGACGGCATCCGTAAGCCCTGATATTGATTAGCATATGCCGTACCTCCCAAATGTGTTTTCAACCTCGGCGTATTCCAGCCGCAGTGTATAAATTTTTACGCGCCCCACGCCGAAGAAGCGCAAAACACCGCTTTCCATATACAGATTTCGGGGCGCAAACGAATAGGCGCGGATTTGTCCGTCCATCCCCGCAGCAGAAAACATCGCATCCCCGTCCGCGCCCGAAACCGAGAGCGACGCGCCCGCTTCAAGCTCGGCGGTGAGCGAAATCCTGTCAATGCGCCGCCGCTGCGGGAAATCCAAAAGCAGGGAAAACGAATACTGCGCCGCGCCGCCGTCCATAAGCCAAAGCCGCCATCCCAGCGTCTGCCTGGCCGCAAGCGCGGCCATTTTTCCCGAACCGAAGAGACGCATCTCCTCCTCATGCTCTCGCCGGCTGCTCCACATCCCGCTTGCCAAATCGTAAATATAGATCGTTTCGGACAGCGGCAGGCAAAGCAGCAGCATACCGTCAGCCGCGCAAAGCGACGCGCCCGCAAGCGAATCGGGCAAAAGCTCGCTCGAAATCGGCTTTACCGAGGTGCCGTTGTACTGCATCACGCCCGCGTCCGAGACAAAATAGAGATACGACCCCCATGCGGCCAGCGCCGACTGCGACCGGCATCCATGCGCGCCCACATAGGAAAGCGAAAACGGGAGATCGCCGCCCTCCACGGTCATCATGGATTTTTCGGTAAACGCCACAATTTTGCCGTCAAAGGAAGCAAGCGCGGTAAACGCGCCCTCCGTACCCGCAGCCGTCGCCGTCCAGGCGGCCGATGCATCCGTGCTTCCGGGCGCGGGCAGCGTAAAGTCGGTACAGTCGCCGTTTCTCGAAGCGTAAATCTCGGTTCCGTAAATGCCGAAAAGCCGCCCGAAGTGCTGCACGGCCTGTTCCATCTGCGGCATACTGTCCTTCGGCGCTTCCACCGAAATACTCCCGCCGCGCACCGTTAAAATCTGCATCGTCGGCAGAACCAGCGCATAGTCGCGACCGCCCACCTGCTCGCCGCTAATACTTGTCAGATACCGGCGGTAGCGCGCGACCGTCATGCCGTCGGCATAGGGCGCATATTCGGGATTCCGCTCTCCGAGTGTCGCATAATCGCCGGTATACACCGTGTCCGGGCGGGCAATATAGAAGCCGCCGAGATCGGGCTCATACCCGGAGGAAACATAGCGATAGGTCTGCTGATCCTCCGACACCAGCGTCGCCCGCTCGCGGCTTGCCGGAACCGAAAAAAGCTGCGTCCGCTCCGCACCGAGCATTTTGGATACAACGGCCCCCGTGCCCGGCGTGACCACGTCCAGCCAAAGCTGATGCACGGTATAAGCATAGGTGGAGGTCGTCGATTTCAGGCTTTCAAACTGCACGACGATCCCGCTTCCGACCGACTCAAAGGAATCCGCCCGCCGGTGGTCGATGATGTTGAGCACCGCATCGTAGAAAATGTAAAACGCCTCGTCGTCCGCATACGCGCCGAGCAGATTGCGGTAGCCGTCCGCAGTTTTTCCGGGAAGCAAATTCTCCCCCACCAGCACGCGGGAGGCTACCGTCTCGGTTTCGGAATAGGCCATGACCGCCTCCGGGCAGATGTTGCGATAGATAAAATCCGTATTCACCGGCGTTTCATACACGCTGTCATAGCAGTCATACAGCGTGTATACGCCGGGATGCAGCGCGTTCTGCCCGGCGCTCGCCTGCACGTAGCCGAGAATCGAGGCGAGCGCGCCCTCGGACAGAACGCGGATCCCATCGGCCAGAAGCAGACGGCCGGTCTCGGCTCCGCGGTCGCTAAGTCCCGAAAAATCGGTGATTTCCAGAATTTTGCGCGCCGTTGCGGGCAGTTTTTCAGTTTTTAATCTTCGTCCGCGCATCTGAGCACTCCCCTCGCGCGCCGGAATTCCTCCAGCAGACGGTTGTATTCCGCGCCATAGAGATTGGCGCACGCGCCGTCCGCCGCATACAGATAGGCGCGGTGAAACAAATACGCGCGCATCATCGGCACGTCCTCGTTCTCAAGCATGACCGCGCACGAGGCCGCATCCGCAGACGTGACCGCCGCGGGGAGCGCGCGCAGAAGCAGCGTATATTCCCCGTCATAGGGAACTTGCAGTCCGCCCGGCGCAGGACAAAACAGCGGATAGTCGGGCAGAACGCCGAGCAGCGCGGGAGACGCGCGGAGCAGTTCGCGGTCGCCGAAAAAGACGCGGCGCACGCGCGCCGGAGATCCCGAAAGAGGCAAAAGCCCGTTCTCAGCCTCGATTTTTTCAGTTTCATCTCCGCCCGGCAGTGAAAGATAGAGGGCGCGGAGCAGCGCGTTATATTCGCAGAGCAGATACGCCTTTGGAATCTCAAGCGCCGGCAAAAATGCATTTTGCACCTGTGAAATCAGTTCCTCCACCGTAATATCAGCCGAAAACATCACCAAACGTCCCCCTTTCTGCGAAGCGAACGCGCGCGCTTGCGCCAAAGACCGAGATAGGCCGCTTCAGCGCTCTCCGAAAAGGTTTTTTCAAGCGTCTTGTCGCCTCCGTTTCTGCACGCCACAAAACAGAGCAGCGGCAGATAAAATTCCTCGCGCAGCCCAAGCTCGTCCGACAGCGTTTCCGGCGGCGCGTATTCCCCCTCCGAAAAAAGCAGCTTTTTCGGATAGCGCGAAAGCAACGTGCGCACGCCCATATCCAGATGCACGAAAAATGTGTAGAGCGGCGGTTCGCCGCCGCACAGCACCGTGCAGTCGCCGTATAATTTTTTCAGATCCATACGATCCTCCCGTTTTTGAAAGCAGGGGACGGCGAACCGCCCCCTGCATCTGTTAAAAAAGCAAACCGTCAGCCAAACAGAACCCGGCCTCCGTTTTCAGAACAGCCTGATTCCGCGCTGAAACCTCGTTTTTTGGCCGTTTGACTTTCCTCAGGCGCCCGAACCCGCAGACGCGCCCGCATTTGTAAAGCGAACGACGCCGCCCGGATTTTCGCACATCAGGTTGCCGTAGGAAGCAAGCAGCGCGCGGAAAATCGAGGTATCGGGCATCGGCACGAAAACGCCGCCGTTCTTTTCCATAAAGTTCCAGGGCGTCGCTTCAAGGTAGAACGTGGAGGTATCCACGCCCCAGGCCTCCCCGTCGGGAACAAAGCGCTCGTTGACGATCACAACCTCGCTCGAACCGACCAGCACCTTGTATCCGACCGCGCCGCCGATAAACTGATATTTGTCGGCCACGGCGATGTTGTTTGTGTGGATGTAGTCCTGATAAGCCAGGAAAGCGTCGTCGCCCATCATAATGAGGTCGATGGACGCGCCTTTGTAATCCTTGGCCTGCTTGACGCCGCGGTAGAGCACGAGATCGGTCAGATCGTTTTTCGCGTCCACAACGGTAGGCGCAAGCCAGGGGTTGTCGGTCTTGGAAAGCCCGTAGATGCTGCTGCCCGTGAAAATAGCGCCGAGACCGCAAAGCTCGCGGTTGTAGCTGCCCTGCACGGTGATAAATCCGCCGGTTGCGCCGAGCGTCAGCGTGCCCTCTACCGTGATCTTCTTTGCGGCGCGGTCAACCGAAATCACCCGCTTGCCCGAATTGGCTTCGGTCAGCGTCGGATCGCCTGAGGACGGCGTGTTGTACAGGTCAATCCGCAGTCCCTCGATCACGTTTTTCACACTGTCGAGCGTGAGCGTGGTCACGCCGTCCGCCGCGCTCGCCGCGCTGACGGCGGCCAGCTTGCCGCTGCCGTCCCCGAAGAGCGCGCGGCCGATGTTCCATTTTGCGGCCGCATACGATCCGCGGATCTCGCCGTCCAGCGCGTTCATCATGGACGAGGCGTTTCCGCTTGCCAGTTCGACGGTCTTGTTGGAAATTTGCAGATCGACATACATGTCAACCGCGTCAAGCTCAAAGCGGACATAGCGCTGCGCGCCCGCCTTGGGCGTGCCGACGCCCTCCGCGCCAAAGCCAAATCCGCCGTTGATGCCGATCGGCGCGGCGCACTTGATGGTGTTGTTTTTCAGCGGAACCTTTTTGATGCGTTCCAGAAAGGGCGAGGGCTCCGTATTGATCTGATTGCAGAGCGCGGGCTGATACTTGTCCTTGAGAATCGCTTCCAGCTTTGTCAAAATTTGTGCCATTGTTTTTTCTCCTTTACGATTAAAGTCCGAGCGCCTCGCGCGCAAGCGCGGAGGCCTCGCCTATGGTTTTGGGTTTTTCACGCACAGTCGCGGGCATACTGAAATTGCCCGCGCTGGCAAAAAGCGCCGGTTCGTCTTTGGCTCTGAGCGCGGCCGCGAAAGACGTTTCAAGCGTCCGCATCACCTCGGGCGAGCGGCGGACAGCCGCGAGAAGCTCCTCTGCGGTCGGCTCGGCGCTCCTTTGCATCCCGCGGTCGATATAGTAGGCCATACGCAGCTTTTCCTCGTCCGGGAGCGCGTCGAGCGCGGGCGTTTCGGCCAGAATGCGCTCGACAGCCTCCATGCGTCCGCCAAAGTCCGCAAAGCTTGCGTCCGCCGCCATCTTGTACTTTGCCGCCTCGTAGCGCGCGCGCCGGAGTTCATCCTCCTCAGCCGACTTTCCGGCGTTCTCGGCATAAGCGCGCACCGCCTCCTCATAGGCCGCGAGCGCGTCGGCGCGCTCGTCCTCCGGCAGAGCGGCAAGCTCCGAAAAGTTCAGCGCCGGAAATTCATGATTTTCCATTTTCTTTGTTCTCCTTGAAAATTTTTACATGCTCGGCGATATGGTTCTCCAGCGCCTGCGCGCGCCGGGGATCGCTCTGCTTCATTTTATAATAGGAATACTCAAGCGCGGCGCGCCGGTGCTCGGCAATGTGAATTTCATGGTCGTCGCACGCGCCGACCGCAAGCGGCGCGCCCGAAAGCAGTTCGCCGTTTTCACGCCGCGCCGCCGCGCTTTGCAGATCGTCCTCGTAGAGCGTGCGCACAAAGTCGCCGATGTGCATCCGGCAGAGCAGCTTTTTCTTCACGCCGCGCGGGATTCTGCCCGTCTCGTCCTCGAAAAGGCCGAGCGCGATTCCGCTTCGGATCGCCTCGATTTGGCTTTCGTCGCTGTGCAGCAGCGTGTTTTCGCTTTCAAACACAATGTCGTAGGAGTTGATGTCCTCGCCGCACCAGACAAGCAGCGCCGATCGGTCGTTTGCCCCGGTCAGCCGCTCGATATGCGTAACGCTTCCGTGCGCCTTGTAGAGCTTTAACCAGATTTTACCGGCGCGCAGCACCGCGGCGCGGATCAGGTCGGCCGTCAGCGCAAGCCGGACGCCGTCGATCTCGCGCAGACGCTCGATCGCGCTCGCGCTGGTCAGGGCGGAGCCCTGGTTGCCAGTCGCGCCCAAATGCGAAAGTCCGGCGGCGTATTCCATCTCGTTTGCTAAATTCTGGCACTCCTCGAACACGCTGCTTGGGAAATCCGCGCTCGCCAGCGGCTTCGGCTCGCCGCGGTCGGGGTTGTACTCGACGATGTCTCCGGGCGCGACTCCGTTCTGCGCAAGCTCCTCCATGTCTTCGACTGCGCCCTCAGGAACAAGCAGCGGATTGAGCGCCAATGTGCGAATGTAGTCGTGGATCTTGTTTTTCACGCCGTTGTACGCGCGCTGAAGCGGAATCAGATCCTCAATGACCGAGCGGCCGAAGAACATTCCCGCCGCGTTTTTGCAGCGCAGCATGACCAGCGGATACTCGTCTATCGGCAGCGTGCCGTAATACAGAATGCGGTCGGGCGTCGCGATAATCATACGCCCCGACGGATAGCGCGCGTTCGGCTTTTCCATGTAGGTGCGCACGTAGGTCGCATTTTCCGGCTTGCGGTAGGCGATGGAAAAGGTCGCGCCCGTGTAGCCAAAGCCGCCGCTGCCCGGCGAAACGCCGAGCGCATACGAATCGACCTCTGCGGGCTTTACCCGAACGCCGTACCGCCTGTCCACCTCGGGTACGCTCACCACCTGTTCAATAATCACCGAGGTCTGGTCTGCAAGGTTTTCCTTGTAAATGCTCTCAGGCAAAACCTCGTAGGGCGTGAGCACGCCGAAATCCAGGTCGCCCATCGGCAAAAGCTCATCCCCGACGCGGCAGGCGTCCCCCTTGCTTTTGTCCCACCACGAAAGCAGAAAGGACGTGCCGCAAAGCTCGCTCCACAAAATCATGGAATCCTTTTTGGAAAGGAAATCGCATTTGTACTGCGTCTGGCGGAGCAGCCTCGTGGCTATCAGACTTTTTTCATAATCCGCAAGCTCGCTTGTCGCGGGGCTGACCTCCATTGAAAAATCGAGCGCCTTGAAATTGGCGATGCGCGTGTCGATCAGCGGCGCGATACGGTTGTAGATTCCGCGCTCCATATAGTCGTAGGGGGGCGCGTAGTCCTCAAGCTCGCTGCCGTACGGATTGACGTCGCAGTACTGGTGCCCCGCGTAAAAATTGGACGAAAGCATCCAGCGAAGCTCGAGCGGTCTCCGCTCTGTGTGACGGCGGCGGCACTCGGCGTCGATCATGGCGAGAAGGTCTTCCCTGTACTCGCCGCGCGGCCTGGTTTTTTCTTTGAATTTAAACAGACTCATGGCCGTCCCCTCCTCTCTGGCGCGCAAGCGCCCGTCTGTGCGCCGATGCATGGATCAGCTTTGCTTTTTTTGCCGGCCGCGCCCCGTCAAGCCGGGAGAGCAGCGCGGCGCGCTCCCGGCGGTGGAGCGCCTCCAGCAAAAGTACGGCGGCGCAAAACGCAAATCCGAGCGCCTCAGTCATGCTTTGCCGCCTTTTTCGGCCGGGTCAGCTTATAGATCTGCCCCGCGCAGTCGGCGCAGATGTAAAAACCGCCGAGCAGATTGGGACTGCCCGAAATGCGGAAGCAGTCGGTGTTTCTGCACGAGGCCACCGAGCAGATATGCCTTGCCGGCTTTGCCGTGATTTGTTTCATATCGTTCATTCTCCTTTATCGGACTTGCCCGCGGCGGCGGCGCGCTTGCCCTGCCGCCGCAGACTTTTTGGCAGGCTTCGCGGCCGCCGGGTTCCCTTTCGCCGACGCGGCGAAAAAACGTCTGACCAAAATCAAAACCGCTTGCCCCGGCTGCCGCGCCCCGTAAAATCCCGGACGCTCACCGCGCGCTGAGCGCGGGGCGCGTTCGTCTGCATCACTGCGAAATAGCGGAGCGCGTCCGGCAGATGCGTGATCTCGTGCGGCTCGGTCTCGCAGTCGCCGATGCGCTTTTTGTCGCCCACAAGCGAGGGCAGGCATCGAATCAGGTTTTCGCAACTTGAAAAAATCTTCATCCGCGCGTCCTCGCCGCCGTCGGGGGCGCGCTGAATTTTCAGCCACTCCTTGAGCGCAAGCCAACCGCCGACCCGACTGTTGTCCGAACGGCAAAGCGGCACGCCCCCGCGCGCAAAGAGCGTTGCGATGCTCTTGCCGCTGTCCTTTTGGCGCGACCAAAGGTCGGGCGGCGCAAAAGTGCAGTACACGTCTAAGTCCGCAGAGGCGTTTTGAATAGCCTCCGCCGCCTCGGACACGATCAGATCGTGCGCGTACACCTCGCGGAAGACCAGCGCCCGCCCGGCTGAGTCCACCGCGACAAACAAACAGGCCAGCGCGTCCAGCCCGTAGTCGATGCTCCGGTAAATCCGCGCCCCGGCGGGAAGCGGACAGGGATCTACGACATGCACGTCCCGCCGGAACTCCGGGAAAAACTGCCCGCCCCCGACGCCCCATTCTCCCAGTCCGCAAACGCGGTATCGTTCGGGGTCGCGCAGGCGCATTTCCTCAAAGACCCGCAAATCCGCCGCGTCCAGCCATTCGTTGACCTTGTAATTTACGGTCATGGCGAAAATGTCGGGGGCGCTCCGGTCAAAGAAGCGGCGCTTTAGCCAGTGCGTGTCGCTCCAGGGGTTAAAGGTGAGCGTGATCTGCTTGAAAAGGCCGGGCGGCGTCTCGCCGCGAATGGATTCGTCGAGCGTGTCGAACGCTTCCTCCGAGTCGATCTCAAAGGCCTCCTCAATCCACATCCAGCAGAGCGCGCCGCGCGAAACGGTCATGGAAGTCAGCTTGAGCGGATCGTCCAGCCCCGCGAAAAAAATCTTCTGACCGGTCGATTTGAGCGTGATTTCAAGCGGCGCCGTCCTGGTCTCGAAGAGCTTTTCCGCCCCAAAGCGCGCAATCGCCCACTTCAGTTCGGCAAAGGCCGAGCGTTCAAGCGTCCGGTAGGTTCGCCGCACGACCAGAAGATTGGCCTCCGGATAGCGCATCAGATGGTAGATATACCAGAGCGCCGCCGTTTTGCTTTTTTTGGACGCGCGCGACCCCTTGACCACCCGATACCGGGCGCGTGTGCGCCAAAACGCGCCGTACCCGCCGCCGACTACATCGGGGAGGTACACTTCGCTCACTGCAAGTCTTCCTCGCCGCAGATCATGACCGGCAGCGCGATGCTCCCCTCAACGCGGTCGCGGAACACGCCGTAATACTTGCCGAGCAATTCGGCGCTGCGGTTGACGTCTGAAAGACGCGGCCGCGCCGCCTGCATCTCCACGCGCTCGCTCCGCTCAACGACCGGTTCCCCGTCCGCATCCACCGAGCGCGTCTCGGTGCGCAGTTTCACTGGTACGTCCTCAGTCTCCTCGCGCCGCACGATTCGGCTGAGCGCCGCGAGCACTTCATGCACATCGGCGATCTCAGGGTCGTTTTCGGACAGAACAGAGCGGGCGGCGGATTCTTCGGGGCTATGTTCTCTGCCGTGTCTGCGGCTCTCCCCACACGCCGTCTCTTTGTTTGTCCGTTTGGCTTTCTCCATATCGGCTTCCTCCTTTTCAAAGCGTTTCGGCGGTTCCCCGCCGCACTTTTTATTATCCATACGCAATCCGGGATTTTTCGGCAAGTTCAGAAATTTCTGTATTTTCCAAAAAAATAAAACGACCGGAGACCAAAATCTCCGGCCGATCGCCGATACAGTTGTCTATCGCGCCGCCAAAGGCGGACAGGACGCAATATACGCGCGTGTCATTTGCGTCAGACGTTATTAAAATGAACGAGACAGGGCATACTATGATTCAAATCCCGTTAAAGACGAAAAATTGAAATAAAGACAGAAAAAGCAATTTCCAAAACCGATTCGCGCAAAAAGACCCATTTTCTTTTACGGCGCGGCAAAAGCAGAGCGTTTCACTTTCTTCCCCTGGGCAGAATGGCAGAATCGTGGCATCCGCCGCAGGAGATTCCCCGTTCGTTGAACACATCCACGATTTGATCCACTTTCGTAAAATCGTCCGTCGTATTATCGGACAGAATATCAATGACCTCGCGAATGATAATCATCAGTTCCCGTTTGACCGACGCGCGGACCTCTTTCGCAAGCGTGTCCATATAATCCAGAAGATGCCGGCCGAGATCCATCGCCGCCAGCGTATCGATCATTTCCAGTTCCGCCCGCATACTCAAACTCGGCTCCATGTCCGGCGTGTAAAACATTTTTTTATTGATTGTTCCCATCTTGTTACTCCTTTGATTTCAATATTCAATTTCATCTATTTATAATTATGACTTGCAAACTTCTATTTGTCAATAGCAAAACTATAGAAA